>NZ_BAACAP010000214.1:0-85067 GCF_045865695.1 Scytonema hankhaensis NUACC26 | reverse complement strand
TGGTTGCTAAAAAATAAGGGCAAAGAATTCTTCTTAGTCGGCTCTGATTACGTTTTTCCCCGTACAGCCAACACAATTATTAAATCTCAACTAGAAGCACTTGGTGGGAAAACAGTAGGGGAAGATTACTTACCACTTGGTAACACAGAAGTGACACCTATTATTACCAAAATTAAGCAAGCTCTACCAAATGGTGGAGTCATTTACAATACGCTAAATGGTGATAGCAATGTTGCTTTTTTCAAACAATTAAAAGCAGCAGGATTAACAGCAGATAAATATCCTTCCATGTCTGTCAGTATTGCCGAAGAAGAAGTCAAGGCAATTGGCATGCAGTATCTCAAAGGTCATTACGCAGCGTGGAACTACTTTCAAACAGTAGATACTCCTGCTAACAAGAAATTTGTTGAAGCCTTCAAAAAAGAATACGGTGCAGAACGGGTAACAAACGATCCCATGGAAGCGGCTTATACTGCTATTTATTTATGGAAACAAGCAGTAGAAAAAGCTAAGACAACTGACTTAGCTAAGGTACGGTTGGCAGCATACGGTCAAACTTTTGATGCTCCAGAAGGTAAAGTCACAATGAATGCCAATCATCACCTATCAAAAATTGTGCGGATAGGTCAGGTAAGAGATGATGGTTTGTTTAATATTGTCTATGCTACTCCAGCTCCTGTTGAACCAATTCCTTGGAATCAATTTGTGAAAGAGACTAAAGCATTTTCTTGTGATTGGTCCGATCCAGCTAAAGGTGGTAAATATAAGAAAACGTAAATTGTCATTTGTCATTTGTCATTGGTCATCAGTAATAACCACTACTGTACGGGCGCAAGGCCGCCGCGCCCCTACTAACCTTTAGGGAGGAAAAAGTGTTTGCAGGATTTATGGAAGCTGTATTTAATGGCATTAGTATTAGTGCTGTGTTATTAATTGCAGCACTAGGACTGGCTATTGTTTTTGGACTCATGGGCGTTATCAACATGGCGCATGGCGAGTTGATGATGTTGGGGGCATACACAACTTTTGTGGTGCAAAATGGTTGCAAACAATTAGGCGGAGTATGGTTTGAAATTTATATCTTTTTTGCCCTAATTGTCGCTTTTTTACTAACAGCTGCTGTGGGATGGCTGCTAGAAAGGAGGGTCATTCGATATCTCTATGGGCGTCCTTTAGAAACTCTGCTGGCAACTTGGGGTGTAAGTTTAATTTTGCAACAATTTGTCCGGAGTGTGAATTCGGTGCTTGTCATTGGAATTGCCTTGTTTTTATTGTTGTTTTTTGGTAGTTTGTGGATTTTAAAGAAGCGTACAAATTTTGGTAGAATTCAGAATTGGGTTGTGGCAGCGATCTTGTTACTATCAGGGGGAGTAGCCATCTCAACGGGTAAGTATTTGAGCGAGACTTATCAGTTAGCAATAACACAACCTTGGTTTGGCGCTCAAAATTTGGATGTCACTGCTCCTAATTGGTTGCAAGATGGCATATCTTTGCTCGGCGTGCAATTGCCTTATCCCAGATTATTTATTATTGCTTTAACGATTGTTTGTGTAACGGGAATTTATGTATTTTTGCAACGCTCTCATTGGGGATTAAGGATTCGCGCTGTCACACAAAATCGGAGTATGAGTGCTTGTTTGGGTATCCCGACTCAAAAAGTTGATGCAATGACTTTTGCCCTGGGTTCGGGATTGGCTGGTATCGCTGGTTGTGCAATTAGTTTACTCGGTTCGGTGGGACCGAATACCGGACAAAACTACATCATCGATACTTTTATGGTTGTTGTTGTGGGTGGTGTAGGCAATCTGGTGGGAACTATTGTAGCAGCATTGGGAATTGGTACGGCGAATTACTTGATTGGTTCTGCAACTTTGGCTTCGTTGTTGACTCCTGTTAAACCTTTGGCTGATTTGTTCGCGTTTTTCGCAACAACGAGTATGGCGAAGGCGACGGTTTTTGCTCTGATTATTGTGTTTTTACAGGTTAAGCCTGGGGGAATTTTTCCTCAGAAAGGTCGCACTGTAGATATTTAACTCGATCTGCAAAGTACATGACAGGTAAGATGCCTATCCCACAAAGATGAAGAGAATCAGTACCGTAGGGTGGGCAATGCCCACCACATAATCTTTTGGTGGGCATTGCCCACTCTACCGATATTTCACTGATAAAAATATATGACAGGTATCTTGCCTGTCCCACAAATATGCAAAGAATGAGTTGGAAGGGAAGAAGGTTAATTTTAATTGAGGTAGGGGTGATTGTAGCGATCGCACTCATCCTCATTTTAATCGTACCAGTCGTGCTTTCAGGGTTTCGGCTAAATTTGTTAGAGCGATTTTTATCGCTAGCCATTGTTGCTTTAGGGATCGATCTGATTTGGGGTTACACTGGGTTACTCAGTTTGGGACACGGAATTTTCTTTGGTTTGGGTGGGTATGCAATTGCCATGCATCTGAAATTGCAAGTTCCTCCTGGAGAATTGCCTGATTTTATGGGGCTTTATGGTGTAACGGAACTCCCCTGGTTTTGGACACCTTTTTATTCATTCCCTTTTGCAGTCATAGCTGTTGCGATCGCTCCCGCAATACTTGCTGGTTTACTAGGATATTTAGTATTCCGCAACCGTATTCGCGGTGTATATTTTTCTATATTGACTCAAGCTGCAACGATTGTATTTTTTAACTTCTTTAACGGTCAACAAGGTCTGTTCAACGGTACAAATGGGTTGATTGATTTTACGACTTTATTGGGAGCAACAGTTAGCGATTCAAAAACCCAGTTGATTTTCTACAGCCTCACAGTCTTGTTGCTTGCAGCTACCTATACACTCTGTCGTTGGCTAACAAGTGGACGTTTTGGAAGGTTGTTAATAGCAATTCGGGATGACGAAAGCCGAGTGCGTTTTTCTGGCTACGATCCAACAGATTTTAAAGTGTTAGTGTTTGCAGTTTCGGGTGCGATCGCCGGTATAGCAGGAGCATTGTATACTTTGCAAAGTGGTTCTGTCTCACCCAGAGCCATGGACATCGCCTTTTCCATTGAAATGGTAATTTGGGTAGCAGTAGGAGGACGTGCTACTTTAATCGGAGCCATATTAGGAGCTTTATTAGTCAACTACGCTCGTGCTTTTTTAAGCGAACAATTTGCCGAAATTTGGCTATTTTTCCAAGGAGCGTTATTTTTGATAGTTGTCACCGTTCTTCCTGATGGGGTAGTGGGGTGGTTCCGCACTCAAGGAATTCAGCTTTTCAAACGCCGTCAGCAAATTACCACTTATCCCAGCTTAGAAGAAAACTCCGAGGTGCAGCATGAACGCCAAAATCTTAGAAACTAAAAACCTCACAGTTAGTTTTGACGGCTTTAAGGCACTCAATAAGCTAAACTTCAGCATGGATGTGGGTGAATTACGGGTAGTTATTGGTCCCAACGGTGCTGGAAAAACGACATTTCTTGATGTCATCACAGGTAAAGTGAAACCAACCGAGGGACGAGTTTTTTTCAAAGGCAAAAGTTTGCATTCTTTATCTGAACATCAAATCTCTAGACGGGGAATTGGACGTAAATTTCAAACTCCCAGAATCTACCTCAACTTAACACCTTACGAGAACTTAGAATTGAGTAGTAACCGTAATAAAAATGTGTTGTCTACCTTGTTTGGAAGTTCCCATACTGGTGAAAAGAAGAAGATTACAGAGTTACTGGAAACCATAGGCTTAGCCGACAAAGCAGACATTCAAGCGAGTTCTCTATCTCATGGAGAAAAGCAACGCTTAGAAATTGGAATGTTAGTAGCACAATCTCCCGATTTATTACTTGTTGATGAACCTGTTGCTGGTTTAACAGATGAAGAAACCTACAATATAGGGGAACTTCTTTTAGCACTATCACAAAATCATTCTATTTTAGTCATTGAACATGACATGGAATTCGTGCGCCAAATCGCTCGACAAGTCACAGTCTTACATGAAGGTTCAGTGTTATGTGAAGGCACTATTGAAGAAGTACAAAACGACAAGCGTGTTATTGAAGTTTATTTGGGACAATTTGTCGTTAGCAACTAATATTAAACTTTATACTTAAAACTTTTCAATGTTACAAATCTCTAACCTGGACGTTTACTACGGCGAAAGCCACATTCTACGTAATGTAGATTTGAGCGTACCAATGGGGCAGATGGTGTGCCTAATCGGACGCAATGGCGTAGGTAAAACAACCCTCCTTAAAACAATTATGGGGTTACTCAAACCGCGTCATGGCACAATAACCTTTACCGGAGAATTAATAAATTCAAAATCTCCAGATCGAAGAGCAAAGCTGGGAATTGGTTACGTTCCCCAAGGACGCGAAATTATTCCCCGTTTGACAGTCAAAGAAAATCTCCTATTGGGATTAGAAGCAAGACTTAGTAGGAGAAAACATCAAGAAATACCTGAAGAAATTTTTAGCTTATTTCCCATTTTGAAATCCATGCTTTCGCGGATGGGTGGTGATTTAAGTGGTGGACAGCAACAACAACTAGCTATTGCTCGTGCTTTAATGGGACAACCCCAATTACTGTTATTAGATGAACCTACCGAAGGTATTCAACCTTCAATTATCTTGGAAATTGAAGCAGCAGTACGTGGCATAGTTGCTACTACTGGTATTTCTGTTTTGTTAGTAGAGCAACATTTACATTTTGTCCGCCAAGCTGATTACTATTACGCGATGCAAAAAGGCGGTATTGTTGCTTCTGGTTCCACCAATGAATTGAGTCAGGACGTGATTCAAAGGTTTTTAGCTGTTTGATGAAACACTGAGCGGCAAAATCGGAAGCCGAATTGGTATATAGCAATCCTATATGATTTGTGAAAAATATCAGTACTGTAGTACTGTAGGTAGGGCTTTGCCGCACAAAAGTTCAGCATCAAGCTTTGATTCCAGCCAAAATTAAATCAATGGCTTCTTGAGTCTGTCGCTCAATCATCTCCGAACTTAAAAGTTGCCGCGTTGGATCGAGGTACTTAAGATTTTCGTGAGCGTTGAAGTAAAACGTGCAAACCCCTAAAATGTTGATGGTTGTCAGAAATGGATCGAGCGATCGAAAGACACCTTCAGCCATTCCGCGTTCTAAAATTGTCGTCATACTCCAGAAACTTTTCTGCCAACCGCTCATCTGTCCGTACTGACCCTGGTTTTGGATGGCTTCATAAAACCACAGCATTCCACGATGCGGATAAGCAGCTCCGTAAGCAATACCAGCGCGAATGGATGCTTTTAGGGCTTCTTCGACTGGTAAATGTTCTGTAGCAAGCTGTTGAAATGTAGTATCCAACTCGGTTCCGATCCGTTGCATCACAGCTTGGTAAAGCCCTTCTTTACTCTCAAAGTAGTAATAAATCATGGCTTTCACAACACCAGTTCGGGCAGCAATGGCATCAATTCGCGTTCCTGCCAAACCATAACGGGCAAACTCTTCTTCGGCAACATCAAGAATTTTTGCCTGGGTTGCCTCTGCATCACGAACTTGACGAAGCTTTTTTGACTTTTGCTTTGAAGTGTTTGAAAAACTCACGCTTAATACCATCTTGGATTTTAGATTTTGGATTTTGGATTGTGAAAACTTTGCCTGGATTAGATTTCACACTACTATCTGTCGCATTCTTTTTTCAACCTGGTATAACTTCTTGTACCAGCAGAACCAATACTAACTGAAAATTCGGTCAGTAATTGACAAACGACTGTTAATCGGTAGATACTGACTGAAAATATAGTTAGTTAGAAAGGCTCAACTCATGACTTACATCTTGCCTGGAGCACCTTGGCTCATTGCTCATCGCTCAATGTTAGGGGTGAATCAACCGCATAAGGTGACGCTAAATGGTCAAGACTATGCTCTGTGGCAGAACGATCGCGGCGAAGTTTTTGCTTTGAACAATGTTTGTCCTCATATGCAAGCTCCACTGTCAAATGGTTGGATTTGCAAAGAGCGAAATACTATTACTTGTCCATTCCATGCACTAGAGTTTGATGGTGAAGGAAAGTTGCATCGAGAAGGTAAGCGGGATATACAGCCTTTCGCTCAACCGCTTAAACTCACGGTGATTGGTGACTGTATTTGGACATATGGTGATTGCGAACCTCGTACAGGCATTCCTGACATTGTTGAGCAAATTGCATCTAAATATGATTTTATCGGTATAGCTGGAGATAAGACCATCCAGGGAGATTTCTTAAGCACTTGGCTAATCAATTCTGATTTCAATCATCAAAACGGAACGCACCGGGAGTTATTTCAGATTGTCCAAAATCAGATGACTGAATTTGACAAAAATGGCTATTGGTACAAGGTAAAGCAGGAAAGTACTAGAGCTAATAACTCAGTCAGAGAACTTTTAAGCAACCCAGTTCTGTTTACAATACCAAAGATTCTCAAGAGTACGGTTGAGTATTTTTTTCCTTCGGTTCTGGTTCTGTATGCTGAGACAGGATCTGGACCGTTTGCTCAGGTTGTTGTGCAATATCCACAACAACAAAATCAAACTAAAATTTATGAGTTGATATTCGCTAAGTTCAAATCTGTTTGGATAAAACCGCTTTTGCGCCAATCAATGCTAAAAGCCATTGATGTAGTTGTGGAACAGGATTCTACTGCCATTGAAACTCGATATCCTCACCAACCCACCAAAATCAGACTACCAAATGAAGAGGTGATGATTTACGCTCTCGAGCTTTATCGTGAATGGTAGCAGGTGTAAGCAAAATCCTCCATGCATCGCCAATAATTCGGTTGCATTTCACGCTAGAGTTAGCAAACACCTTCTTAGTCAATTCCTTATTCCATTGACTAATGAAACGATGAGACAAGCAGCAGAATTATGGGCAGCAGTGCGAAATGAAGGGAAACCAACGGCAAGCCAAGAGAGTTTGGAGTAGTTTTCTAGTAAAACAATGCTCTAGCTACCCTTATAGAGGTGATGCGAAAATGTAAAGAAATGCGGGTTGTCCAATTAATCCCAACTTTCTCCTACACATAGACGTAATTCTTGCATCTCAAGCCATTCTGCAATTGATGAGTTTTGATGAAGTTACCGCCCTCTTATCCAGAACGGGCGAGGACGCCCGTTCCACAAGAAAATGCTATGGTTCATTTAGGTGAAAACTGCTATAAGTTATAATATTTACAAAAATTTACAAAAATTTTTATAAATATAATAATGAAATAACGATCGCCAAATTACCATATCTACATATCCTAAAAGTAGTCTTGGCGATTCGCAATTGCAATTGATTCGGGTCTTTCGCTCTCATCACTTTACGCAAATTAATCGAGAAGCTGTTTATGCGGCAAATCAAACTCGCTCCTTATTGGTTGCGGTTTCTAATTATTACGGTGTTTGCGGTCGGTGTATTCTTTCGTTTCTACAATCTTGATACCAAGGTTTACTCTTACGATGAAACCCGAACTTCATTACGTATTTCAGGATACACATCTACAGAAGTTCAACGACAAATTTTTAACAGTCGTGTTGTAAAAAGGGAAGCTTTTGATAAATTTCAAAGCCTCAATTCTGAAAAAAATTTAGGCGATACACTCAAGTCTTTAGCTATCGACGACCCTCAACGCCCACCTTTGTATTATTTACTCATACAAGTGTGGAGTCAATTGTTTGGCACTTCAGTAACAGCAATCCGAAGTTTTTCTGCTACTGTCAGTTTACTCGTCTTTCCCTGCCTTTACTGGCTTTGTCGAGAATTATTTATCGTACCACTATCAGTTCCCTACGTTGCGATCGCACTCGCAACCATTTCTCCAATTCATCTTGTCTACGCTCAAGAAGCACAAGAATATATCTTATGGCTCGTCACAATTTTAGCATCTAGCGCCTCACTGCTGCGAGCTTTGCGACTTGAAACTACAGGAGAATACAAGCGAGATTATATTTATGTATGGGGACTCTATACAGTCACCTTAGCACTCAGCCTTTACACGTCTTTATTAAGCGGATTTATTGCAGTTGCCCATGGAATTTATGTTACAGCAACAGCAGAATTTCGTTGGACTCAAACAGTCAAAGCTTACACGTTGGCATCCCTATCAGGATTTTGCAGCTTTATTCCTTGGATATTAATTATACTGACAAATTTCTTTCAATTTCATCAAACTACTTGGACATCATCTAAATTACCTCTGTTTGCGCTCTTTCAAACTTGGCTCATTCAATTAAGCCGGATTTTTTTCGATTTAGATTTTGGACTTGAAAATCCGTTTAGTTATTTAGTAACCTCAATATTTTTTACAGGAATAGGATACTCAATTTATATTCTTTGTTTGACGACCCATCCAAAAATCTGGTTATTTATTGTACTGTTAATTGCTGTACCCGCAATACCCCTTATGCTTCCAGATTTAATGTTTGGAGGAATACGGTCAACTGCCGAACAATATCTCATGCCTACTTACGTAGGTATCCAATTAGCTGTCGCATATTTGCTAGCAACTCAACTTTATAATGGTAATATTTTACGCCGAAGAATCTGGGAAATGATTTTTATTGTAATTATTTTGAGTGGCTTTATTTCCTGTGCAGTCATTTCTCAAAAAGAAACTTTATGGAATAAAGGTGTAAGTTATGGTAATATACAAATTGCTAAAATTATTAACCAATCTAATCGTTCACTGTTAATATGCCATGCTTCTAGTAGTCATTCTGGAAATGTCGTTTCTCTAAGCTATCTCGTTCAGCCAAAAGTCCGCTTTCTGTTGGTAAAGGGTAAAGCGCTTCCCAAAGTTTACAAAGGATTTACTGATATTTTTTTACTCAATCCTTCAAGTAGCTTACGTAAGGCAATAGAAAAAAAGTATAATGCCAAAACTCGTAAGTTATATAGCGATAAATTTTACACATTTTGGAAATTAAAGTAAATTGGTCATTGGTCATGGGTCATTAGTTAAGACAAATACCTGACCAGTGACCAGTGACCAGTGACCAGTGAGGGAAGTAGTGAATGCGTCTGGTCACTGAAATTTATCGTCCTATGATACCTGAGAAAAACTAGGGACTCCGGAACCTGTTTCATTTGCGGCTAAATTAGCTTGTGTGGATGCAGTAGGTTTGGGTTTCTGTGTAAGAATGACAGACACTAGCTTTGGAAAAATAATACAAGCGACTGTATTAAAAAGTGTTATAAGTAAACCATCCATTAAGCTCATATGTCACGCTCCTTTTTATGATGAGGACATAAAATACTATTGTGAAGCAAAATTTCTCCAAACGCTCAAAAAAAGCTTTTGAATTTCTTCTTATATACATAAAGTAAATTTAATATAGGATTTTCTTACTCTTACTATAGAAAGAATTAGTGAGTTGTAAAAAAATTCACCTCCGGGCTAACGCCGTTCCCCCGATACCTTGGGGAGATTACAGGGGGGACACAATAATTTCAAATTCTCATGAATGATTTAGGACAGCTATAGCCTATCGATACTAATTTACAATGCATAATAATAACAAGAGAATACTGTGCGAATAGAATTCGCTACTATACAAACGCTCGTCCGCCGATGCGGACTCATGAAAATCAAGATTCTGAAACCCACGTAGGTGGGTTTTGCTTTTATAGTCGCGATTTCTAATCGCCAAGACTTTATTTGAGTACAATAGATTTTTTATGGGTGATGTGCTATGTCAAAAAAATACGATAACTCTTCTTACCTATCCAATATTTCAGAGCCAGAGCGTCGGGCATTAGATTACATCGTTAACTACTCCAACATAGAGTCAATACCAGAAATTTGGCCCTTAGCAGCTAAGCAATTTGGGAATATCGTTGCCCTCCATAACCCTAACTCTCAACCGGAAGAAGTTATTACTTACACTCAACTCTCACAACAAATTCAAAAGTTTGCGGCTGGTTTGCAAGCATTGGGTGTGAAAGAAGGCGATCGCATCTCACTGATTGCAGATAATTGTCCTCGGTGGTTAATTGCAGATCAAGGCATTATGGCTGCTGGGGCTGTCAATGCAGTGCGTAGTTCTCAGGCAGAACGGGAAGAACTTTTGTACATAATAGCAAATAGCGGCAGCACGGCGCTAGTGGTAGAAGACCTAAAGACACTGAATAAGCTGCAAGAGCGTCTTTTGGAGCTACCAATTCAACTGATTGTTTTGTTGACAGAGGAAACACCACCAGCCAACACCAGTTTGAAAGTCGTGAACTTTTCCCAAGTGATGGAAATTGGGGAAAAGCACACCCTAACACCCGCAAAGCAAACTAGGGAAACTCTAGCGACTTTAATTTACACGTCTGGAACTACAGGTAAACCGAAAGGGGTGATGCTGACTCACGGTAATTTACTCCATCAAGTTTTAGTGCTGAGGTCAGTCGTACAACCACAACCGGGAGAAAATATACTCAGCATTTTGCCCACTTGGCACAGTTACGAACGTAGTGGCGAGTACTTTTTACTTTCTCAAGGCTGTACCCAAATTTACACGAACCTCCGGTCTGTTAAAAAAGATTTAAAAAAATTTCAACCCCGATTTATGGTGGGCGTACCTCGGTTGTGGGAATCCATTTATGAAGGAGTGCAAAAACAGTTTCGCGAACAACCAGAGAATAAGCAACGTCTGATTAACTTCTTTTTTGGAATGAGCGAAAAATTTATTAAAGCACGGCGCATTGCTCAAGGGTTAGATTTGGAGACTTTGAATCCTTCAGTCCTCGAGCAACTAACAGCAAGCGCACAAGCAACAGCTTTGCTTCCCCTTCATGCATTGGGAGAACGAATTGTTTATTCTAAGGTGAGGGAAGCAACAGGAGGTAAAGTCAAGCAGATGATTAGCGGTGGCGGTGCGCTTCCCAAGCATATCGATGACTTTTTTGAAATTATTGGTGTGGAAATTTTGGTAGGTTATGGGTTAACAGAAACCTCTCCTGTCACTCATGCGCGGCGTCCTTGGCGGAATTTACGGGGTTCTGCAGGGCAAGCAATACCAGGAACGGAAACGAAAATCGTAGATCCAGATACTCGCAAGCCATTACCGACGGGGGAAAGAGGATTGGTGTTGTTGCGAGGACCCCAAGTGATGGAAGGTTACTATCAAAATCCTCAAGCGACAGCCAAAGCCATTGATGCCGAAGGTTGGTTTGATAGTGGAGATTTGGGATGGGTGACACCACAAAATGATTTGGTACTAACCGGACGAGCTAAAGATACGATTGTATTAACAAATGGAGAAAATATCGAGCCGCTACCGATAGAAGATGTTTGTTTGCGATCGCCCTACATAGATCAGATTATGCTTGTAGGACAAGACCAACGCAGTCTCGGGGCTTTGATTGTTCCCAATGTAGAAGCCTTGCAGAAGTGGGCAATTTCTCAGAATCTCCACCTACGTCTTCCAGAAGAAGTCACTGACAAAACCCTCAGTAATACAGTGGCTACTGAAGTAGATCTAGAGAGTAAAATGGTTCAGGATTTATTCCGGCAAGAATTGAATCGGGAAGTGCGAAACCGTCCTGGCTACCGACCTGATGACCGTATCGGTCCATTCAAGCTGATTCTAGAACCGTTTTCTATTGAAAATGGCATGATGACGCAAACACTAAAAACGAAACGACACGTCGTGATGGAACACTATCGCGATATTATTAACGGGATGTTTGCCTGATAATTCCCAGTACAAATGTAGAGTGAACGTAAAACATTTATGGATGTCTCCAAACCTCAATTGCTTTTAAAGCGCGTTATCAACGTAAAAGCGATCGTGACCAACCTTTGGAAAGACGAAGTTCAGCAGCAACTGCAAACCCAAATCAATCAAATTGACCAGCAGTTGCAACAGTTGGACGTTCAAGGACAAAGAGCAGTCGCAGAAATTCAAAAGCAGAGCCTACAACCTCCCGGTCCCCAGACACTGCAACAAATTGATAATATTCAGGGTCAGATCAACCAAAAGAAAAGTGAACTTTTAGAACAGAAAAATCAAAGTTTGCAAAATCTCCAACAAGTCCAGTTTTTAGAATTGGATCAGGAAGTCAACCAATTCCAAATGGAAGGTTTTTTCCGCGTGGAACCAGGCGATAACCTGATTAGCAAGTTGCAAGTCGAAATCGTGTTACGTGACGGCGTTGTCGAAGAAATTCGCGGTGATATTTAAGTAGGTTGGCATTAAAAATTGTCGTCCTGATAAGGCAGAGGGCAGAGGGCAGAGGGTAGAAGGAAAGAGGTTTTGAGCCAACTTTACTTTTCGTTATATACTTTGCTTTTTTTGCGCCTCTCTACTTAATCGCTAACAGTTAAAGCAAACTAGTGAAGATCGTCATTAGTCATTGGTCACTTGTCATTGGTGAGGATTTCCGGCAGGTTTACATTTTGTAATATAGTTTGGTTTATTTCCACCTCTCTACTTAATGGCTAATTGTCTTTACTATTAGCTATTAACCTTGACAATTCTTCTGAGAAATGTTAGCAAAACATTCTTGAGAACCAGCCCAAATAATTTGCCATATTGGAGGCGAACTGACGAAAAGAGATCGCCCAAAGGTTGTCAGTTCAACTCGGTATCTAGCAATTCTAGATAATTTCTTGTCCCGCTGGGTTTGCGTAATTATCACTAGTACCCGATTGGGTTGTGGGTAAGATACCTCTACCTTTTTGGGTTCTTTGTGTGATGCGAAGTTTCCCTCAAAAGCGTCGAGGGCAAGATTGGTAGGGTTACTACCTTGAAGAGACGAGTTGATATTTTCTAAAGGAATTTCTTGATAATTAGCCCGTTCGGGATTTGCGTTCGCCCTTGGCGCAAGCCGTACCCGGCTTATCGTATCCTCTTGACTCGCCTTCAAAAAATGCTGTGGTTGTCCATTGCTCGTTTTAGAAACAGCAGCCCAAGGCTGGCGTTGTGTGATGTATATTCCAGTAGCAGCAGTGGCAAAGATACTGAAAACCACAATGAGTAACAATTTGAACCTTGCCGACATAAAATTTAAAGTGAATTAAACTCAAGTTAGTCGTCAATTCTGAATTTTAAATTGAGGTGTCACTATTTCTCGTCTAGCTAGTGAGGTGAATATCAAAATTTCGACTAGCCGTGATGAGAAATACAAATTAACGGACGTATTAGGCTTAATATAGTTCCTCACGTCCGAGGTCAAGTTACAATTCGATCTGGTACAAGCTAGTTTAAACTCGCCAAACCTCACCTATGAGCATTCACGAAGTATTCATGCCGGCGCTTAGTTCCACCATGACCGAGGGAAAAATCGTCTCTTGGGTAAAATCACCAGGTGACAAAGTGGAAAAAGGCGAGACAGTGGTGGTTGTCGAGTCAGATAAGGCCGATATGGATGTAGAATCCTTTTACGAAGGATATCTAGCTCATATCATAGTGCAAGCTGGTGATGCTGCTCCCGTGGGGGCAGCGATTGCCCTGTTAGCAGAAACCGAAGCTGAAATCGAAACTGCCATTACTCAAGCCCAATCTTCCGGTACTCAAAGCAAAGAAGTCGTAGCTGCTACTGCTTCTAGCAAACAACTTGCAGAGGCAACAAGCGTCACAGAGCCTGCAAATGGCTCTCACAATGGTAGCTCCTCTCGTCAGAATGGGCGGACTGTTGCATCTCCTCGCGCCCGTAAGTTAGCAAAAGAACTAAAAGTCGATCTAAGTGGAATTTCTGGTAGCGGTCCTTACGGTCGCATTGTAGCTGAGGATGTGGAAGCAGCTACAGGAAGACCGAGTCCTCTACCGACTACAGTTACATCTGTTGCACCGATTCCATCAGTACCAACACCGACTACAGTTGCACCAGCAAGACCTGCACCTGCACCTACACCAGTTGTTGCAGCAGTTCCGGGTCAGATAACACCGTTGACGACCCTGCAAAAAGCTGTAGTGCGGAATATGGAAGCCAGTCTTGCCGTACCCGTCTACCGTGTTGGTTACACAATAACCACAGATGCCCTCGACAAATTATACAAACAAATTAAGTCTAAAGGCGTAACAATGACAGCCCTATTGGCAAAAGCCGTGGCTGTAACATTACAAAAACATCCGCTACTGAATGCCAGTTACTCGGAACAGGGCATTGTGTACCATTCCAACATCAACATTTCTGTAGCAGTCGCAATGGATGATGGAGGATTAATTACACCAGTCTTGCAAAATGCGGACTCTGTGGATATTTATTCTCTGTCACGCAATTGGAAATCTTTAGTAGATCGTGCTAGAGCAAAACAATTGCAACCGGAAGAGTATAACAGTGGAACTTTCACGGTATCCAACTTGGGGATGTTTGGCGTAGATAAATTTGACGCGATTTTGCCTCCCGGACAAGGTTCGATCTTGGCGATCGGCGCATCCCGTCCGCAAGTTGTTGCGACAACCGATGGTTTGTTTGGTATTAAACAACAAATGCAGGTGAATATTACTTGCGACCATCGGATTATCTACGGTGCTCACGCTGCAGCATTCTTGCAAGAATTGGCACAGTTGATTGAGACCAAGGCTGATTCCTTAGTGCTGTAAAGACTCTAGCGTCTCTTGACCTCTCGTTCCCAGGCGGAGCTTGGGAATGAAGTCCAAGAGTTAATTCTTAGTCCATAATTTACTGAACATTGTATGACAAAACTTGACATTATGTGTTAGCATGGTCACACAAAGACAAGCGATGTTCACGCTCATGGCAAATTATGTCCCAGCAAGAGTGGCAACAACTAAACTTGGCGTTACACTTAGAACCCTCCTCAGATGGGAAGAAGCAGGCAAAATCAAAACGATTAAAACGCCCAACGGTCAACGCAGATACGACCTTGACTCAGTTATCCCTGTTCGGCAACCAGATAAACCAACAGTTCTTTACGCTAGAGTTTCCAGCCATTCTCAAAAGTCTGACCTTGAGAGACAGATACAGTTTCTATCTGTTGAATATCCCGGCTGTGAAGTCGTCAAAGACATCGGGTCGGGACTCAACTTCAAAAGAAAAGGCTTACTTGCCTTACTGGAACGAATTCTGTCAGGCGATGTCGGAGTGGTGGTCGTTGCCAACAAAGACCGACTTTGCCGATTCGGGTTCGATCTTATTGCATGGATGGCAAAGCGCTCCCACTGTGAAATTTTGGTTCTCAACAACAATGTTCTTAGCCCAGAACGAGAAATGCTTGAAGATGTTCTTGCCATCATCCACGTTTTCAGTTGCAGACTCTATGGACTCAGAAAATACAAGCAGAAAATTAAAGAAGACCCTGACTTACCGAGTGTACCCAACGGGCGAAACAAAGAAAGTTTGGATGTTGAGAATACACGCTAATCGCAAGGTCTATAACAATGCGATAGCATATCTTAACAAGCATCAAGGGTTTACTTATATCAATACTAAAGGAGAAACAAGAGCTAGCGGGAAAAAAGAGTTCCGGTCTTTTTGTAAGACATTGGGCGAGGAAATAATTCCTCAATGGTGCAAGGATTTAGGAATTGCTCATGCACTGGATAATGCTTTATTCGAGGCGTACACCGCTTGGAAGAAGACAGAGAAGCAGCCCAAGTTTATTGGGAAGAACAAGAACAGAAAACCTAATCCTCTAGCTGGATTAAGAATAGCTAAATTTCGCTCGATCCGCGACAAGAATCAAACAATTCAATTCGACCCTAATGATTATAAAGACGGGGATTGGATGTCGTCAAAAGGATTAGAAAAGGCTGAGTTTTGGGGACAGGATTACTGTTTAATAGACTATACCAATGCGACAGAGTTAACCTACAACAAGGGTCGCTGGTACGCCAACTTTCCTATAGAGATGGAGGTCGAAGCAAGAACTAGTCAGGGCAAGGTTATAGCTTTAGATCCAGGCTTGAGAACATTTTTAACAGGATTTGACGGTCAATGTTTTACTGAGTTTGCATCTGGAGATTTTGCTAAAATAGCAAAACTTTGTTACCACTTAGACCAATTAAAATCTCAGCATGATAAAGCTAAAGGAGGAAAGTTTAATCGATATCGTTACCAGCTAAAAAAAGCTATGGAACGAGTGAGAACACGGATGAAAAATTTGCGGAGTGAATGTCACAAACAAGTGGCATCACATCTGGCTCGTCATTACGATATTATTTACTTGCCAACATTTGAAACAAGTCAAATGGTGGCTAAGTCAAAGCGCAAATTGCGTAGTAAATCAGCCCGTGCAATGATGACGTGGGCGTTTTACGAATTTTCTCAAACCTTACAACATTTGTGTAACCGCTATGGTTCCAAATTGGTACGAGTCACCGAAGAATATACCAGTAAAACTTGTACGAGATGCGGACACGTACATCACAAGTTAGGCGGTAACAAGATGTTTAAATGTCCACATTGTGGATCGGAAATCAAACGTGATTTCCAAGGAGCCTTTGGGATTTTCCTGAAGGCGTTGTGGGATACCACCCTCGTTAGCACTGTTTCTGCTACTGAGGTTGTAGCTGAGTTGAGCCATGAAAGTTCAATTATGTTCAGCTTAAAAGTATCAGCTAGCGAACGAAACATTGGATAAATGTGCCAAAAAGTACCGAGGCTTTTGTCAACGATGCAAACCCAAAACAAAACCAGCTAGTAAGTCTTACTAGGGAAGTAAGCTACTAGCTGGTTATCAAATTAGCCGGAGTTAAGTTCGGCACAAATACTCGCCCAGTTAATCAAACTATGGGAGTAGTGTTAGTTATAACGTTGCGCTCTAGGGGAAGTATTAGAAGTTTGTCACGATGAATCGAGCATCAAGTATTATGGGGTTAATACATACGAATTGGTATAATTGCACTCCAAATAGAGAGTTCAGAGTTAATAGTTATACTTAACCCAGCTTGTTAAGAGTTTCCTAAATAATTTACCTATTGTTGACGAGGTTGAAGGACACCGACTACTACTTCCCCGACACCAACTACTGTTGTCCCTAATCCAATTACTGTTGTCCCTAATCCAACTACTGTTGTTACAACACCAGTAAAAATTGTATCAGAACCAGCACCACCGTTGATTGCCATTAAATCAGCATCAGTTAGTTCCTGTTCGTTGAATGTTTCAATTGTGTTGGTTGCGGTTTCAAATACGTTATGTACTTTCATTCTTTATTACCTTTGTTTTGTGTGTTTTCACTGACTTGAGTGATTGATTTGATAATATGGCGTTCCTACTGAATTGTATATATATCTATTTAGGTATTTCCACAGAGTGATATATCTATCCCATAGGGGTTTACTAAATTACACTTATATAGTAAGTGACTTTTATTTTACTTTGGAATAAAAGTACGAGATAATACGGTTGGGTGTAAAAGTCTAAAAGAAAACAATGATAAATCAGCGTTTACAAACTGCCACACTCATAGAGGCAGTATCGCGGCAACAGTTGTCAGAGGAAACTGGACTTGATGCGATTGCCGAACTATAAGATTTTATAGCTCTGCGTCCAGAGGCGCGTGAGGTAAGGAAAGCTCGCACATCAAGCTGGTTTATCAAGGTATCTTATCCCTCTTTAATCACTTTCGTCAAAGAAAATTTGAAACCCCGTTTTCATGTTAGTCCGCGTAGGCGGTGAATCCAGTCCTGCAGAAAGGTTTCCTTTCTGTAAGGAACTGGTGAACCCGGAGGGACTTTGTTTATATAGCAGCGAATTCTATTATTCGCCTCAATTATTTTCTCGCGCAAGCGTGACAGAAGAGGCAACTGCTCCAAGATGGCTTTTATCCGCCCACTAGCCGAATCATTCTCTTGCTCAGTAGCTGACAGCAACCCCTGAGCGACAAATTGACAGCGATTTATTAAAATCGTTGGCATTGACTGTTGTAGATTGCATAATATGGAAGTCTTGTATCGCCTCAAAGGAAATGAATCACTACTGCTGAATGACCCAGAAAAGGTATGGATTATTAAATCTGGTTTGTTATCATTGTTTGTAACAGAAGTCAAGGATGAGGATTATTTAGGCGATGTCTTACGACAAGCCGCTTTGCGTGTAGACGCGGAGCGAGTTGTTGCCAGACATCGTCGCTATCTGTTTAGTGCTAGAGCTGGTGAAGCGTTGTTTGGTGCAGCAATCGATAATCCAAAATCCTTTTTGGCGGTAGCAATCGAGCCAACAGAATTATTTCAAATTACAATAGCAGATTTAGCAGCACAAATAGCAGCAGGGGAAGCTAGTGCAACAGCCTTTGCAGAAAATTGGGTAAACAACCTCGCTCGAATATTCACTAACTCTGGTATAGCGACAAATGAGGAGCGCTACAAATCATTGACAAAGCAGGAATTGGCGACCCAACTGCCAAACATTTTAGCCGATCTACATACTGATTTCTTCCATTATTTGAATTTGCTACTACTGGAGGAAACAGAGGCAGCAAGTCGCTCTGTTGTGGAACGAGAGCAACTCAATCGTCAGGTAGTAGGCTCTGCACTTTCTAAGTTAGCTGCTGTATTGCAACCGCAGCAGGAAACTACATTTTTTCAGTCAGGAACGCCCTTACTGGTGGCGGCGGGAGCAGTTGCACGAGCAATGGGCATAACGATTAATCCGCCCGCGCAATCAGAGGATCTTAGTCGAGTTGAAGATCCGGTAGAAGCTCTAGCACGCTCGAACCAAATTCGCACCCGTCGCGTAGTGCTAGAGGATAACTGGTGGCTTCACGAGCACGGTCCGTTATTAGCTTACACCCAAGAAGAAAACCTAACAGTAGCCCTGTTACCAGCAGGCAACCGTTATATTTTGTTTGACCCCATAACGCAGACTCGCACTGTTGTAAATCGGGTAGTAGCCGCAACACTAGCAACAGAAGCTTACCAATTTTACCGACCATTACCCAACATCGTCAACAATGTAATACAATTGTTTCAGTTTGGTGTCAAGGGTTATCAGAAAGACATAATTTTAGTTTTGGCAACTGGGATTGTTGCCTCGGGGCTAGGAATGGTTGTGCCACAGGCAACGGCGCTTCTGATTGATAATGCGATTCCAGATAGCGATCGCGGCTTGTTAGGGCAAATAGGGCTAGCGTTGTTTGCACTTCTTGTGGGAAGGACAGCGTTTGCAATGTCCCAAGGCATAATTTCGCTGCGAATCGAAAACGTTGCCGATAGCGCATTGCAGCCTGCAATTTGGGACCGACTGCTGAGATTAAGTCCGGCATTTTTTCGCGACTATTCCTCTGGTGACTTGGTAAACCGCGTTTTATCGGTGAACCAGATTCGTCAGAAATTATCGGGAGGAACGCAACGCACTCTTTTAAGCGCACTGTTTGCTCTACTAAACTTGGTGCTGATGTTTGTTTACAGTTGGCAACTCGCTTTAGTAGGTGTAGGTATAGCCCTTCTAACCACTGTTGTCACTACTTTTGCTAGCTCGCTGTTAATACGCAAATTGCGTCGCCAACAACAACTGATTGGCGAGATTAATGGACTGACAGTACAACTTATTAACGGGGTAGCCAAGTTGCGGGTGGCGATGGCAGAAGAGCGGGCATTTGCGGCTTGGGCGGAGCAGTACAGCCAGCAAATGATGTTCAAGGCTAGCTTCCAACGAATTGTAGATGGGGTTTCTGTGTTTAACGAGGTTTTACCCCTTGTGACTTCGGCGCTGTTGTATTGGTTTGCGATTTCATCGATTCAAATGGATCGGGCTGCTAGCAACGGATTAACTGCTGGTAAGTTTTTGGCTTTTAATGCTGCGTTGGGGATTTTTATTGGAGGTGTAACTAGCCTGAGCAATACGCTGACTGATATTTTGGCGATTGTGCCTTTGTGGGAGAGGGCAGAACCGATTTTGCGATCGCAGCCAGAGTACGATTCTACCAAGGCAAACCCAGGTGAATTGAGGGGTCGCGTAGCTTTAGACCATGTTACCTTTCGCTACCGTGACGATGGGTTGCCAATTCTCGATCGCTTGAGTCTCCATGCAGAACCTGGGGAATTTGTAGCCATAGTAGGACATTCGGGTAGTGGGAAGTCAACTATATTGAGGTTGTTGTTGGGGTTTGAAACTCCACAATCGGGAACAGTGTTCTACGATCGCTTTGACTTGGCAAAACTCAATCTTGAAGCTGTGCGGAGGCAATTGGGGGTAGTGCTACAGAATGGTCGCATAGGCACAGGTACAATTTTTGAGAATATCACTGCCGGAGCGTTAGTTTCGCACGCTCAAGCTCTGGAAGCGGCGCAAATGGCAGGTTTGGCTGATGATATCGCACAAATGCCTATGGGGATGCACACAGTTGTTAGTGAAGGCGGTACCAATCTTTCCGGGGGACAACGGCAGCGATTGTTAATTGCTAGAGCACTTGTGAATCAGCCGAAAATTATCTTGATGGATGAGGCTACTAGTTCTTTGGATAACCGTACCCAAGCGATCGTCTCTCAGAGTTTAGAACAGTTGAATGCGACTCGGATAGTTATTGCTCATCGACTGAGCACAATTCGCAATGCTGACCGAATTTATGTAATGGAAGCCGGTCGTGTGGTGCAAGTAGGTACATTTGAGGAACTGGTTAATACTGAGGGGTTATTTGCTCAACTAGTAGCCCGACAAATCGAATCAAGTTAATAATACTCAATTGGTCGCGGCAGCATTAAGCGATCGCTCTTTGCGTCTGTGGGTTATGCTACCGGACACGATATCATATCCCGTACAGTAATATGGTATAATATTTCTAACTTTAAATGCAAAAGTACGTATCTTTGACGGACTATCGTATCTTAAATGTTGCGTAAATGCAAAAGAAAAATATACAAGATGCCCGATAAGGGATTTCCAAATAAAAAAATATTTAACTTTCTCTTGTGGTGCGAAGAGCAGTGCGTTGCGGGGGTTTCCCCCCAACCCCAGAGGGGATCCCAAAGCCCCCCGTTGAAGCAACTGCGGGGCGTCTCGCCCGCCACCAGTAGAAGACGGGCGAGGACGCCCGTCCCACAAGATGGATAATTTATTTCTTGGAAATCCCTAAAGCGAAATAACTCTAAAAGAAAAAATATACGAGATGTCCAATAACGCGAAAAAACTCTTCCGTGAAGAAGCCCTCTTACGCTTAAACTCTCCAGAGCAACTTGACAAACTGATGCAGGTAACAAGCCGCCAAGCTTGGATGCCTTTAATGTCTATGGGCTTTTTGGTCTTTGTAGCTGGTACTTGGAGTGTAGTTGGGCGAATTCCACTCACAGTCACAGGTTCTGGAGTGTTGATCCGACCTCGGCATGTGGTACAAATTCAATCACTTGGTGGCGGTCAATTGTTAACCTTAAACATTAAGCCAGGAGATGTCGTTAGGCAGAATCAAATACTCGCGATCGTAGATCAATCTAATATTAAGCAACAACTACAACAAGAAAACGCAAAATTTATTCAGTTGCAAGAGCAAAACCAGGACACTGATAGATTGCAAAAACAACAAATAGCGTTGTCGCAAAGAACTCTCGAGCAGCAGCAAAAAGACCTTGAAGAAAGCCTGCGTCGAGAATCAGTAGCACCAACGCTACATTCCGAAACTTTAAGAGCGTTAGAGCAAAAACGACAAAGTCTCGAGCAAAGCCTGGTAAGACAACAAGTCGTACCCACACTGTACAACCAAACTCTCACCGCAATAGCAGAAAAACGCAAAAGTCTTTTAGAGCGAAAGCAAAAAATTAGCTCATTACTGCAAACCTTGCAACAACGAGTTTCAACTCGTCGGAGTCTATTTCAACAAAAAGTCATTAGCCAGGATGTAGTGCTTCAAGCCCAGCAGGACTTGTTGAACCAACAGACACAACTTGATGATATTCAAACACAACTTAAAGACCTTGATGTTCAAAAAACGTCGAGCGAACGGGAATATCTACAAAACCTTAGTAGAATTGATGATATCAAAAATAACATCCAAGAAATTCAAGTTCAAAAAACTAATGCAGACCGGGAGTACCTGCAAAATTTGAATAAACTTGACGACATCAAAACCAAAATTAAAGATATTGAAGCTCAAAAAACCAAACTCATTCAACAGGATTTGGAAAAGTCAGTAGGCAAATTAAATCAAATTCAGGAAGTAAGACGCAAAATTGCCTCCTTAAAACTGCAATTAACTCAGTCGAGCCAAATAAAGAGCAAATTTGATGGTCGCGTCCTGTCAGTTGGCGTCCTTCCCGGTCAAATTGTTAGCGCCGGTACCCGGATTGCAACGATTGAAGTTGAAGATTCTAATACAAAACTGTCCAGTCTTGTTTACTTTGCTGATAAGGATGGTAAACAGATAAAACCAGGTATGACTGTACAAGTAACACCCAGCGTTGTTAAGCGCGATCGCTTTGGTGGAATCATTGGGGTAGTAACGAACGTTTCTCCCTTTCCTGTTACCACTCAAGATATTACAGCGCAAGTTGGTAACGAAGACTTAGCTCGTAACCTTGCCAATAGTAACGCAGCTCGCGTGCAAGTTGACATTCAACTGCAAGAAGACCCCTCCACTGTCAGTGGTTACAAATGGTCTTCTTCCAAAGGTCCCGAACTACAAATTTCATCGGGTACGACTGCGGAAGTTCGGGTCAAAATAGGAGAAGTGGCACCTATCTCTTACGTTATTCCTATATTCCGCTCTTTGACTGGTATTTATTAATTTGGTGGTTAATGCGATCGCACATAGAGAGTCCATACAGTTCTCTAGTAATAGCAAGTACGGGCGTCTCCGCCCGCACCACAAGCAATTTTGTGATACTTTTTTATTTAGAAGTTCCTGATATCCAAAATTGATGTTTAGTTTCCGACCGTATTTGTATTGTTGACTCCCTTTAGATACTATTATTATTATTATTATTATCATTATTGGTATTGGTATGGGTGTGGGTATGAGAAGTTTCATTAAAACCTCCACTTCCATTTCCACCCAATATAAACACATCTCTAGTAGTAAATAAAGGTCCGTTAAACACAGGTCCGTTCACCAAAGCCCCTCCACTAATTGCTACTAAATCAGCATCATCCAGTTCTCCTTCCCATTCCTTTGCTTCTAAGGTAGCTTTGGTTACAGCTTCATTGTTAATCATTTTGTTTCTCTCTTTTTATTGGGTAATTACACTTATTGTTATAAAAGATTTACATATCCTTGTATATATATCTATGGAGGTATGTGTTTAATATTGCAAGTAAACTAAACTAATTTACTTATAAAAAAAACTTATGAAAAGATTCACCAATCCTTACCCTCTGGTAGTCATCTTATATAAGTAGTTTTGAGATACTCAGATATTTTTATTTTGTACAGAGTAATATTGATGGAAGAAATTATTATACTAAAACTACTTTAAGTATTTTCCTTTTTTTTAAAATTTTAATTTGTCTTTTTAGTATCTTTATTTACTCTATGTAATTAGGCATATATCTATAGGATGATGTATTTGTTTATCTAATACTTAAAAATCTCCTTGTACGCTTGTAAGAAGAAGAATCAAAGTCTTTTATAAGTAGTCATGCACAATAAATTATCTAGTTGAGAGAGGGAACAGGGAATAGTGCTGGATTACAGCGATTTTATTTGATTTAAAAAATATATAAATATTTATCCATAAGTACTTATATATGCAGCTAAAAAGCGATTAGCAGCTAGTAAGTCTTACAGGGTAATAAAGACTTGCTAGCTGCACAAAAAATTACGGTAGTCTAAAGGTATAAATTCTTACCTTTTTTTGATACTTATCCAAGCATTTTTAGCCCTCTTTTATCAATTTTGTTGGAGAATCATCTATAACCCTTACCATTAGGGATTTTCGCACATATAGAGAGTTAAATGACAATTAAGGGGATAATAGCGCCAAAAGCTTGATTATGTCTGTTGTTCAAAATGAGGTATGGTGTTTTTCTCTCACCAGATCGATAAAAGAGGGTTAGGTATTGGAACGCTCGAAGCACTAGAGGTGGTACAAAAATTTACCAAAGTAAATCGAGGTTGTACGTTCAATTAAGGTCTAATTGAATATGGATTAGCCGAATGCAGCCTTCGTTGTGTCAGAGATACCTTTACCTAGAGCTGTATAGTTTGCACCAATGCTCTGTCCTAGATCTGTATAGTATGCACCAATGTTCTTTCCTAGCTCCTCGAAAGATTTTGTAACATAGCCGTCAGCGCCAGCAGACACAGCTATTAAATCTGCATCATCCAGTTCTCCTTCCCATTCCTTCGCTTCCAAAGTAGTTTCCGTTACGGCTTCATTCTTAACCATTTTGTCAGTCTCTTTTTGTTAAGTAACTACAGTTAACTTTGTAAAATATTTCCGTATCTTTCTATATCTATCTTTAGATATAAGTATTTTTTTTCAAAAAAATCAAAAAATTATACTTATATGTTTTTCTTATAATCAGTTTTATCAATCCTCGCTCTCTGGGAATTGGCTTGCAGAAGGGGTTTTGAGATAATCAAGTATCTTTGTTTGAGAGAGGGTTAAATCAATGGGAAAAATAAAACACCAAAAATGCTTTAAGTATTTCTGATTTTTAGAAATTTTTGATTTTTTTTGGGTATGTTTTTTTACGATATACCATTCGACATATATAAACAGTTCTGTATATTTGTTTACAATACATTATTAAACGTGTATAAATAGTTAGGTGTATTTGTTTATCTAATACTTAAAAAGCGTATTTTGTTGCAAGAAGCAAGAATTCAGTAAGGTTTTTGCATTCTGAATACCAGTGCTGCGCCTCCCAATCTTTAACTTATTAAGGTAGATTTAATGTTTTTCAAGGTTAAGCCACTTGCTTTTATCAGGAGTATTCTACAGCCAGCACAAACTCCTCGCGTCCGAACCCCCACAGTGCTGCAAATGGAAGCAACTGAATGTGGCGCTGCTGCCCTCGGAATTATTCTCAGCTATTACTCGCGCATTGTCCCTTTAGCAGAACTGCGACGCGAGTGTGGCATTTCCCGAGATGGTAGCAACGCCTTTAATATCGTCAAAGCAGCCCGGAACTATGGCTTAAACGCCAAAGGTTTGAAAAGGTTGTTGGAAAACCTCAACACCCTGAGTCCCCCCTACATTGTCTTTTGGAATTTCAACCATTTTTTAGTGGTAGAGGGGTTCGCCAAAAACCGCGTTTACCTCAACGATCCCGCCACAGGACGCCGGACAGTTTCTCTAGAAGAGTTTAACCGTGCTTACACTGGCGTCGTCTTGGTGATGCAGCCAGGACCGGAATTTCAAACTGGCGGTCGAAAAAGTAACATTATTACTGCTTTAGCCTTACGTTTGGAACACTCACGCAGTATCATCCTATTCTGCTTTTTTGCAGGACTATTGCTAACAATCCCTCGGTTGGCAGTGCCCGGTTTTACTCAGGTATTTGTTGATGAAATTCTCATTACTGAGCGACAAGATTGGATACGATCGTTGGTAATAGGAATGGTTCTCACGAGTATACTGCGAGCGCTACTTGCCAGACTGCGGCTTACCTACCTGCGCTTGCTGATGCTGAAGTTGTCAGTTACAATGTCAGGGCAGTTCCTTTGGCATCTTCTCCGCTTGCCAGTTGGGTTTTATGCTCAACGCTATGCAGGTGAAATCAGTAGTCGGATGTCACTTAATGATAAAGTAGCAGATATACTCTCAGGTCGCCTTGCAACCACCGTCATCGACGCTGTGATGATGGTCTTTTACTTTCTCATTATGGTTCAATACGACCTCGTACTGAGTGCGATCGCAGTTGGTTTTGCGGCGCTCGACTTTTTTGCCCTCCAGTTCCTATCGCAGACTCGTGTTGATGCAAATATGAAGCTGGCGGCTGAATATGGTAAGGTCAATGGAGTGGCGATCGCAGGCATTCAAACTATAGAAACAATCAAAGCGAACGGGCTTGAGTCTGACTCATTTGCTAAATTTGCTGGGTACTATGCCAAAGCACTCAACGCCCAGCAGGAGTTAGCTTTACAAACTCAAATTCTCACAATATTACCCACCCTTTTAACAGCACTAACCATAACTTCTATATTAATTATCGGCGGTTTCCGAGTCATGAATGGTAGCCTCAGTATTGGAATGCTAGTTGCGTACCAGAGTTTAACAGCCAGTTTCTTGGAACCGCTCGATCGTCTAGTCAATTTCGGTAGTACGCTGCAAGATTTAGAAGCTGACTTAAACCGTTTAGATGATGCACTACAGAATTCTGTGGATGCAGAAGCCCAGAGGGGTATGGGGCATGGCGCATCAGGCATCGGGTATGGGAAAGAGTCTGACTCTTCACAGTTGCACAATCCCCATTGCCTCTTATCCCCAGAGGGAACCCTGAGTTCCCCAATCTCCTTTCAACTACAGGGCTACGTTGAGTTACGAGATATCACTTTTGGCTACAGCCGAGTGGAAAATCCCTTAATTGAGAACTTTAACCTGTTTCTCAAGCCCGGTCAACGAGTCGCAATAGTGGGGGGAAGTGGTTCTGGTAAATCTACAATTGCTAAACTCGTTTGCGGTTTATACAAACCTTGGCAAGGGGAAATTTGCTTTGATGGTGTACCCAGAACCCAGATTCCTCGCTCTGTTTTGGCAAACTTTTTGGCAATGGTAGAACAGGATATTTTTCTATTTGCTGGGACAGTTCGGGAAAATCTGACTCTATGGGATTGGACAGTATCACAAACTGACTTAGTGCAGGCTTGCTCTGATGCCGCCATTCACGATTTGATTGTATCTATGCCTGGGGGATATGATGCCAAGTTGATTGAAGGAGGAATGAACATGAGTGGCGGACAGCGCCAACGTTTAGAAATTGCCCGTGCTTTGGTTCGGAACCCCTCAATATTGGTTATGGATGAAGCGACTTCTGCGCTGGATGCTCAAACAGAATTGATTATTGATAAGAATTTGCGGCGACGCGGGTGCTCTTGTATTGTCATTGCTCACCGACTCAGTACAATTCGCGATTGTGATGAAATTATTGTACTGGAGCAAGGGAAAGTGGTACAGAGAGGTACGCATGAGGAGTTGTGGCACTCAGGGGGGAAATATGCCACCTTGCTCCGCACTGAAAGTCAATAACAGAAAAACGCTGCGTTTTCTCAACTTTTCCAATCACTTTTAACTATCTTCTGTCATCGGTTGAGACGTAAAAGACTATTTTTTAGTATTTGTGTTCTATTGTAAGGTCTTTTGAGACTCTAGTCGTCATAGACTCTCTTCCCATCACCTGGTAGTATCAGCAGCGATCTGGGGTTAATAAGTTCTCCGACAGTCACTTCCACTTCTCCATCCCAAATCTCTACTGAAAGCACCTTGTTATTAGAACCTTCATAGTCAAAATATTTACAACGGGAAGCGAATGGTTTTTTAATTGTACCTTTGCGAGTCATTCTTGCTGTGCCAGAATCAACACATCGAAATGTCTCACCCGCAAAGTTTAACTGCTGTGGTGGTTCTTCGCTAATATCTAACTGGTTTGTAGATTCTAACAATGCAACCTCCACGCGATCGTCTTCCTCCACAGACAACCAATTAATGCGATCGCCATCCTGCAACATATACTCAGACCAAGTAAATTCACCAACAGTATAAGTTAGGTGACCTTCCACAACCCAGTCGATACCCATATGTTGCACAATATCGCCAATTTGTAAATTAAAAACCGTGCGATGTAGCGATGGTAGTTCCTTACGATGACTACCAGTCAAAAGTTTTCCTTGTTGTTGAAGTACGAACAAAACAACACCAACAGTTCCAACAATAAGAATTCCAAGCCAAATTAATGTCATAATTAATACGAAACCCAACGAGAATCCAATTGGTAACGAACAATTACGGGGTCAGATAAGCGATTCACCTTAGTATTACCTAGCAGCACATCTTTAGGTAGTTCAAATAAATGGTGCAGAATATTTGGAGTGAGAAAGCGTGTTGCTACGGGAAGTTCAAGCTTATCTGACTCAACAACAGCTCGCGAAGCCATTACAAAACCCCAAGGACCAAAACTAGGAACGTCTACTACATAAGGATGTACTGCAAGCCCAGTTTGGGCAAGAGTTTCAGCAATACAACTTAGAACTTTAGGGGCAAAAAATGGACTTGATGCTTGAGTAACTAACACGCCACTGTCGGTTAGTCGTCCCATTAAACGCCGATAAAAACCATCTGAGTACAGTTTGGCAAGGATTTCTTGGTCTGGATCGGGAAAGTCGGCGATAATAACATCAAAGGTGTCTTTCAAAGCTGGGGCAGTTGTAAAAGCATCGGCGTTAATGACTTCAACGCGAGGATCGGTTAAAGCTTTGTTATTAACCTGCACCAGTTGCGGGTGACGAGTCGCTAACTTTACAACGGCTGGATCGAGTTCAATCAGTACGACTTTCTCAACTTCACGCCACTTTAACACTTCCCGCACTGCCATACCGTCTCCAGCCCCTAACACGAGTACCCGCTTTCTGTTGGGAGTTGCACTCATTGCTGGATGTACGAGTGCTTCGTGATAGCGATATTCATCTAGTGTAGAAAATTGTAAATCGCCGTTTAGGAACAGCCGCACGTCTTGTCCTTGTCTTGTCAGAACAATACGTTGATAAGGTGTTTGAATGCGCTTAATTACAGGTGCTTTATATAAGTTATTTTCTAAATTGTTACTAATAGGTATAGAAATTGGTGCCAAAGTACACAGCAGTACGCCTACCATTAATCCCAAGTAAGCCCAGCGTCGCAGTTGAGGAAAAGATCGCCCAATCGCGAAAACCATAAAAGCCGGAAATGAACCCAGTACAAAGGCTGTGGGAAACATTCCTAACCAGGGTAATAGGAGTACTGGAAAAAGGAGCGAACCGATCAGTGCGCCCAGATAGTCTAGTGCTAAAACTCCTGCTAAGGCTTCTCGCACTCCTTCTGATACTTCTACAAGTCGTGTTAGGAGTGGGACTTCTAATCCTGCTAGCAATCCCAACAAAATAGTCACAAGAACTAATCCCAACCAGATGGAACCATCAAGCACAAATAGGGCAAATAACCCTAAAGGTAGCAGGGCTGTGAGTGGTGCGATCGCTAACTCTACTTGTACGAAAGCGAGGAGTAACTGATTTTGAAGAAAGCGCCCTTCTGTTTTTGCTGCAACAAATCGGCTGAGGTAAGAACCAGCACCCATTGCTGCTAAAAAGCCCCCAACTGCAATTCCGTAAGACAAAGCCTGGTTACCGACGAGGTAACTTGCAAGAGTTCCCAGTAAAAGTTCTACAGCTAATCCGCAAGCAGAAGAGATTGCTGCTGCTGCTAGCAAGAGTTTGCGCTGCTTGCTGTTTAAGAAGCTATTATGACTTCGAGTATTTTCCGCATCTATTGAATTTAGAGATGTTCCTATTTCTTGTTCCATATATTGTTAACCATTGATTGTTGAACCATGAGTGTGGAAATGTTTTTACTTTCCACTACCAGGACCTCCACCTTGAAAGTCGCCATAATAACTTCGAGTTGTAGAGGTATAGATCCAAACTCCGCTACTGTTGTAGGAACCCGATAATTGAGTCTCATATCGGGGTGCATAGTTTTCTTGTTTTTCTTCGCGCAGTACAAAAGCTGACTTTTGACTGTAGCTATCGATTATGGACATGAGGGCGAGTAGGACTGCTATTCCGGCAAAAATTTTTGCAAACATAAGTTTTGGGGATTGGGCATGGGGCATGGGGCATGGGGCATTGGGCATTGAAGTATAAGCGATTCTCCCTTATCCCCTGGTCACTGGTCAGGTGGTAACTGGTCACTGGTAACTGGTAACTGGTTACTGGTCACTGGTCACTGGACACTGTATACGTATCGCCTCTACTGGTTTTAAAGTACGAACGCCGTCTCGAACAATCAGTGATGTCCGATCGACTGGTTCATCAGGTAAAACTTCTACGTGAAAACCGTAGGAAGCACGTTGTTGGAGTATGAAAAACTTCTCTAAGTTTCCTGTCACCTTTGTAATTCTTCCTTTCTCTTTTGTAAAGGAGAGTTTTACGGGAAAAGAATTAGCATAAATTTGTTCTCCATAAGCATCCTTAATGGATAAGTAAACTTCTAGTTCCGGCGGAGATGTTTCGTCAGATTGGATATCTACATTAACCCGCACGAGGCGATTTGCGCCACCAACTGTTTCTCGACCATTTGGATCGCTGTCATTAATTTTTGCGGAAATAGCTTTTTTACCAATGCGGCGAGTGGCGAACAATGCCATAACAGAGAAGAAAGTAGACGAAAATATCCCTCCCCAAAGAGGACGTGTATCTATGACTCCATTTTCGACAGTCATTGTAAACGGTACGGCTTCAGCTAGTTCTTTCCCACTAGTTTCTCCGTAGCCTAATACTGCTAGAGCAAGGGTAACTTCTTCGTTTTTCTTTGCTCGAACGTCTAAACCAGCTGTCAAATCTTCTTCAGACCAAGTTCCTGTTTCTCCTTCTTCAGACCAAACGCCTGATTCCTTCCACGCTTCTTTAATTCCAGAAGCCAAAACCTTACCTTGTTTGTCTAAAAGCTGAATTTCGTATGTGACCCATCTGTTATCGGGTACGATCGCATTTACATCAACTCGCAATGCACCTATTAGCTGAGGTTTCAATTGTAGTGATTGGATTTTAAAAGGCTCCTCTTCTTTAACTTGCACCTCCTTATTCACAAGGGTTTGCTTAAAAGATGGAGCAATAATCAAAGATAAAAATACGAGTGTAGAAGCACCGAGAGCAACGTAAGGCCACCAATGGATAAAGCGCCCTGTACGTTGAGTATCAACAGTCACTGTCATAAGTGTTTTTGGAGTAACTTTTACAACTGGATGATTGCTATATTAACCTCGCTCTAGTATTTGGCAAGGAGAGAGATACCGATTTTCAATAAAATGCAATATATCTATAGACATAAGATTGAGAATTATCCTTCCTGTAATACTAGTTCAGTGAAATTGTTTAAGTAAAATTACTGCGATGAATTCCCATATACAAACTAATGCTTGAAAAGACTCTGTTAGATATAGCGGTTCTCACTTGAAAGAAGTACAGATTTGTCCGCGTTCGTCTGCTACGGGCTGCGGTTCCATAACTTTTTTATCCATTGCACCCAATTGAAAACCGTTATATTTATGAATATTTCTATCTTTATTATTTAAATCACCTACATCATCAAACTCATAAAACTAAATCATACACTAGAAAAGCAAGACGCTTCTTTAGGAAGAGGTTGTAACAGAGCAAGGGCTTCTATTGTATATGGATATTTTTGCAAATAGAAAAAGATATACAGTAAAGATGGCTATCAAAGAATTTTTAAACAAAATTTCTGACACAATCTGGGAAATTCCCGTTTCCTATAAAGAAGGGATGCGGGTTCCTGCTCGAATTTATGCAACAGAAAAGTTAATTCAGGACTTGGATGAAGCCGTTTACGACCAAGTTACCAATGTAGCAACACTTCCTGGAGTGACCAAGTACGCTTTATGTATGCCTGACGGACACTTTGGCTATGGTTTTCCCATTGGTGGCGTGGCGGCGATGGATATAGAAGAAGGGGGTGTAATTTCTCCTGGCGGTATCGGTTTTGATATCAATTGCGGGATGCGCTTAATGACCACAAACTTGACCTACGATGAAGTGAAACATGATATCAAAAAGCTGGTAGATAAGCTTTATCAAAAAGTTCCCGCAGGAGTAGGAAGCACTGGCTTTGTCAAACTCTCACGTAATGAATTTCGTGAAGTCGTTGAGCAAGGCGCAGAGTGGTGCGTTCGCAATGGCTACGGATGGGAAGAGGATTTAGAACTGATGGAAGAGCAAGGATGTTTAAAAGGTGCTGATTCTTCCAAAATCAGTGAAAAAGCAATTGACCGAGGTTTCAATCAAATTGGCACTTTGGGTTCTGGCAATCATTATTTGGAAATTCAAGTCGCTCGACCAGAACACATTTTTGATAAGGAATTAGCTGCACGTATGGGAATTACTATTCCCAATCAAGTGGTAGTCATGTTCCATTGTGGGAGTCGCGGATTTGGTCATCAAGTTGCTACCGACTACCTGCAAGTCTTTCTTAAAGTGATGGAGAGCAAGTACGGTATCAAAATTTTAGACAGAGAATTAGCTTGTGCGCCTTTTCATTCTCCTGAAGGTCAAGCTTATTTTTCAGCAATGAAATGCGGAATTAATATGTCTTTTGCCAACCGTCAAGTCATTCTGCACCGCATTCGAGAAGTCTTTTCGGAAGTTCTTGGTAACTCGCCAGAAGAAATGGGTATGCATATGGTTTATGATGTTGCCCACAATACTGCTAAATTAGAGCGCCATATCGTTGATGGGAAAGAGCGATCGCTCCTCGTACATCGTAAAGGAGCCACTCGTGCTTTTGGTCCCGGTATGCAAGATGTTCCTGAAAAGTATAAAGATATCGGTCAGCCAGTCATTATTGGTGGCAGTATGGAAACTGGCTCTTATCTACTAGTAGGAGTACCCAGTGGAGAGAAAACTTTCTTCAGTACTGCTCATGGAAGCGGACGCACAATGAGTCGGGCAAAAGCCAGAAAAACTTATCGTGGAGAACAACTACAAAAAGATATGCAAAAGCGGGGTATTTATGTGAGAAGTACCTCCTATGCAGGGCTAGCTGAAGAAGCAGGTGCTGCTTACAAAGATATTGATGATGTGATTGAAGCGGCTTCGTTAGCCGGAATTAGCAAGCGGGCGGTACGTTTAACTCCCATTGGGAATATTAAGGGATAAAAATATGCAAATTCGCACACCACTTACAGTTATCACAGGACCACTTGGAAGTGGGAAAACAACACTGTTACGTCATATTCTGGAAACAGTACCTAAAAAAATTGCAATTCTCATGAATGAGTTTGGTGAAATAGCTATTGATGCCAAAATCATTCAAGGCAAAAATGTTCAAATGGCAGACTTGGGTGGCGGTTGTGTATGCTGTTCTTTGCTGGGTGAGTTTGAAGCTGCTATGGATGAAATCATTGATTCTGTTGACCCCGAACATATTATAGTGGAAACAACAGGAGTGGCAGAACCGGATGCACTGGTTTTTGATATTCAAGAGAGTTTACCAAAAGTGCGCTTGGATGGAGTTGTCACTGTTATTGATGCCGATTCATTGGTGAAATATCCTTTTGTTGGTCACACAACCCAGATACAAATAGAGGCTGCAGATATTATTCTTCTCAACAAGATTGATTTGATTTCAGAAAAAGAGTTAGAGGTTGTAGAGGACAAGTTACATTCTATTAATGAAACTACCTCGATTTTGCGTAGCTATCGGGGAAAGGTAGATTTAGATCTACTTTTTGGTATCGATCGCAATCGCGTACAAGCGCCACCACATCACGTTCATCAACCAGAGTTTGAATCTTTTATTTACAAAACTCCTGCTATTATCAGTCGTCCATGTTTTGAGGAGTTCGCGGATAGCCTGGAAACAAATGTTTACAGAGCCAAAGGATTTGTCCGTTTTTCAGACGGTATTTATTTATTTAATTTTGTTGCTGGACGATGGGATTTAGAATCATTTGAACAAGAAGCAACAGAGTTAGTCTTTATTGGTAAACAGGTGAAGGAAAGAAAATTGGAAATTATCGAGCGCTTGAAAATATGCGAGCAGTAGATGTATGCACCATTTTGTTTGCTCCTGAATAACCTGTTTTGAATGGAGATATATTTATTTTATGCCTTATGAATTCCTTGAAGATGTTGCCACTGCTGATATTGCCTTTCTTGCTTGGGGAAAAGATTTACAGGAGCTTTTTAAAGCAGCAGGTGATGCAACAATTAATACTATGATTGAAAATTTAGAATCAATAGAACTAAAAGAAACACGAACTTTTCGCTTAGAAGATGACGAATTAGATCTTCTGTTATTTAATTTTCTTCAAGAATTTGTCTACTACAAAGACAGTGAACTACTGCTGTTGCGGACACAGCAAATTGAATTTGAAGAGAAAGATGGCAAGCACCATTTAACTGCAATAACTCAGGGAGAAACACTAGATCGCGATCGCCACGAACAGCGAGTGGATGTCAAAGCAGTCACATTGCACCGTTTTCAATTGGAAAAAACCAATGATGGCTGGACTGCTATGGTCATTTTAGATATTTAATTATAGTTCCAGTTTACGCAGTCAAATTAGTACGACGTTTCTGACTCATTACAAACGCAGAATACTGGCGATCGCTCTCGAACCGCTCATATAGAGACTATTTGTATTCGCGATCGCATAATAAATTAATATCTTTTCTATCTTGAGGCAGAAAAGCTAGACAAACAAAACAATTTAAAGTTTTGATATTCAGCAATTTACTAGCTACAAAATTATTTTTGTAATAATTCTGACTTAGCTTAATCAAAAGTTTTTGTTGTTTAATTAAAGAGAAAATGTAGCTATTGGTAAAATTTTTATGCTGGTTAAAAGACGTACTTTTTACTTCTTTGAAATTAGAAATTCATCATGCACCAGAGCCGTGATAGTATTGCTGACATTTGGGGCGATCGCACCCCATACCTCGATCGCTGGTTTGAACGAGTTGACGAGCGCACTCTAGAAGAACCAGACTCTTGGGTACAATCTGCCTGTGTCCTCTGCTCCAATGGCTGCGGTATGGATATCGGTGTCAAAGATGGTCGCATCGTTGGTGTGCGGGGTCGCACAGTGGATGCAGTAAACTGGGGACGGCTTGGTCCCAAGGGGCTGCATGGATGGGAAGCAAACAACAGCCCAGACCGCCTCACTCATCCGCTCATTCGTCGCAATGGCAAGCTTGAGCGTGCAAGTTGGGACGAAGCAATGGGTTTGATTGTGCAGCGTTCCAAAGAGATTATTGACCAGCATACAAGTCAAGCGATCGGCTTCTACACTACTGGGCAACTGTTCATCGAGGAATATTACACCCTCGGCATCATCGGTAAAGCCGGACTCGGTACACCTCACATGGACGGCAATACCCGTCTTTGTACAGCAACCGCAGCCGCAGCGCTGAAGGAGTCCTTCGGTTGTGACGGGCAAGTTGGCGGATACCACGATATTGATACCACAGAGGCAATTCTCCACGTTGGACATAATATCGCTTCGCAGCAAACTGTTATGTGGATGCGGATTCTAGACAGGCGAAAGGGTCCGAATCCCCCCAAGCTGGTTGTCATTGACCCCCGTCGCACCTTTACGGCAAAAGAGGCAGATGTTCATTTAGCACCGCAAGTTGGCACGAATGTCCCGGTGATGAATGGTTTGCTCAACCTAATTATTGAAGCCGGACACATCAACAGCGAGTTCATCGACAAGCACACAGTTGGCTTTCTCAAACTGAAAGAGACAGTTTCTTGCTGGACTCCAGAACGGGTGGAACAAGTCGCCAAAGTACCTGCACAGCAGTTACGGGCAGCAGCAGACATTCTGGGAACCGCAAAAACGCTGGTATCTACCGTATTGCAAGGCGTGTATCAATCAATGCAAGCGACAGCCGCAGCCGTGCAAGTGAACAATCTTCATATCATTCGGGGTTTGATTGGTATAGAGGGCTGCGGAATCCTGCAAATGAATGGACAGCCAACGGCGCAGAATACCCGTGAATGTGGTGCTGATGGTGACTTACCTGGTTTCCGTAACTGGGGGAATCCCAACCATGTTGCCGAATTAGCGCGTTTGTGGAATGTTGATGTTGATATCATCCCCCATTGGAGTCCACCCACCCATGCAATGCAGATTTTCCGTTATTGCGAACAGGGTTCAATTAAGCTGCTGTGGATTAGCGCTACGAACCCGGCTGTTTCGATGCCAGACCTCTCCCGGATTCGCAGTATTCTGAGGAAGGATGACTTGTTTGTGATTGTTCAGGACGCCTTTTTAACAGAAACCACCGAGTTTGCTGATGTGGTGTTACCTGCGGCGATTTGGGGTGAGAAAACTGGATGCTTTACCAACGCCGGACGCACGGTACATATTTCGCATAAAGCAGTCGAACCCCCTGGCGAAGCGCGTTCTGATTTCGATATCTTCCTTGACTACGCTCGCCGTATGAACTTTCGCGACAAGGATGGCGCACCTTTAATTAAATGGAGTGACCCAGAAGGTGCGTTTGAAGCGTGGAAGGAATGCACTCGCGGTCGTCCTTGCGATTATACAGGTCTGAGTTATGCCAAACTTACGGGTGGTTCTGGCATCCAATGGCCCTGCAACGAAAAATTTCCTAATGGGGTGAATAACCTTTATACCGACAACATCTTCGCTACTGCTGCTGATTACTGCGAATCCTACGGACAAGATTTTGATACAGGTGCATCTGTTTCGGAACAAGAATATCGAGCAAATGACCCCAAGGGGCGCGCTTTAATCAAACCAGCCGATTACCGACCACCGCACGAGCAACCGGATGATGAATATCCTTTCTGGCTGACCACCGGACGGTTAGTATATCACTTTCACACGCGCACAAAAACGGGTCGAGCGAAGAATTTATACAATGCGGCTCCTGATGCATTTGTACAGATTTCCGAGGAGGATGCAGCAAAGTACGGTATTGCTGATGGGGATTTGATACAGGTCGTGTCGCGTCGGGGCAAGGTGGTAGAACCTGCAAAGATTGGCGATATTATACCGGGAACGCTATTCATTCCCTTTCACTACGGTAATTGGGATGACCCTGGACGTACTCGTGCGGCAAATGAATTAACTATTACTGAGTGGGACCCCGTGAGCAAACAACCCCACTTTAAATACGCAGCTGTTCGCATTCGGAAAGTGGAGGGTTAAATGCACGTTGGAAATTATTTGGCATTAGTTCATCACAGTGAGGAACAACTGAATCGTGCATTGATGACAGTTGCTTCACATCATGGTGATGAACCTGATATCACCCAAATCTGCGAATTTCTGGCAGAGCGATCGCGTGTCAACATTGAGGCACTCAAACCACTCATCGATCGCTATGCAGAAGAGAAAAGCGACGAACCCGAACGTCTTACCCAAGCCTTATTTAAGGAACCTCGTACAGGTAGCCTTGCCCTCCTACGAGATTTACACGACCTCTGGTTGATGGCAAACGAGGTGCAACTGTGCTGGATAGTGCTGCTGCAAGCGGCAAGGGCATTACGCGACAAAGAATTAGAAGCAGTTTGTGAGAAGTGTAACGGTCAAACCAAGCGGCAAATTGCTTGGTTAATGAGTCGTATTCAGCAAGCTGCACCACAAGCGTTAGTTGTAGCGTAAGTTCATACCATGAATAAACAACAGCACAGTCCTCAAAGTAGCACTTCATCAACCCGACCAAATCCAGTTCCCGATTATATTTGGGCACCCCTTGCTTCCGGTGGACTAATGCTGTTAGTGGGATTGCTAGGACTAGCGTCACATCAACCCTTGATTTTTCCCAGTCTCGGACCCACAGCATTTCTCCAAGCAGAACAGCCAGAGCAGCCAAGTGCCAAATTTTACAACGTTGTTGTCGGACATTTATTGGGGTTGGGTGCGGGGTTGTTAGCAGTAAAATTGCTAGGTGCCGATAACGCTCCTAGTGTGCTAGGAACCGCACAACTAGCGCCAGTGCGTGTGTGGGCAGCAGTTTTAGCTGGGATGTTGAATATGTTGGCTGGTTTGCTGCTTAATGCTTCCCATCCCCCAGCAGCTGCTACAACCCTACTTGTGGCATTGGGTGGGTTCAAACCAAATTTACATAGTGTAGTAATAATTATAATAGGTGTTTTAATTGTAGCAGTGGGAGGTGAAATGTTGCGTCGCTTTCGCTTGCGGCAGTTCTCAAAATCTGTATAGTGAAGACCTATTGTATCAGAGTCAGTAATTCATCAGATGTTCATCACTCCTCATTCACGGGAGTCACTGAACGAAGTGAGCGTGGGGTCTTAAACCCTTGAACATTCGCTCACTCTCTGAGGGCGGGAGCCAGTATTCCATAAATGCCTCCTGCCTCCTGCCCGAAGCCTTTCTTGATAAAACTATTCTTGCAGACGGGCAATTACACAGTGCATAACTGTAATTTTGTTAACAATTCGATCTAGTTCTGTAGATAGAAGAGTTTGTTCTCGAACGGCTTGTAATGTGGGAGTTAAAGTGTTGGAGTTTGTGGCAATTTCTGATAAACGAGCGGTATGTAGCTGTTCAATTTGGTTGTGAATTGCTTCAAGATAGCTATCGAGCGCTGGTAATTGTTGAGGTGGCTGTCCCTGCCCAAGGGCATCTGCTAAGTTTTCCAAAACTTGGATAATGGTATCGGCAAGTCGCTTGAATTCAGTAAATTGGTACTCACCACTGAATTCCCGCAGATGTTCTGCCAAAGTTGTAACCGAACTGAAAAAGCCACGAATATATACCATCAGCGTCATTACAGGTTCGATTTCTCCCTGAACGTGACGAGGTTCGCTGAACAATCGTTGAGCGGCGGCGGCAGCGTTGACGTTTTCTAATGCCGCTTGATGGCGTAATTTGTTGATAGAATTAGCAGATGCATCCTGCTGTGGATAGAGATAGTTAGCAATGACCTGTTGAAAGTAGGCAAGATTTGCTCGAATCGTCTTTTCCACTTGTGCAGGAAGTTGATGTCGTTCCCAACGGGGGAAAAGCAAATAGCTGCCAAGCAGTGCTAAAACACCCCCAGCCAAGCTATCAACGATACGCAATACTCCCACTTTCCAACCACCTGCACTAATAAGGTTGAGTAGCAAAATGATGGCGGGAGTGAGTAGTATAGTGAATATGCTGTAGCTTAACGATCGCACCGACATAGCAGTAAACACGAGCAGCAGGAAACAGACTGCGATCGCCAATGGATTCTTAATTAGTAAAACTAGAGTAATGCCGATAATTCCACCTAGAATAGTACCAATGACTCTTTGTACTGTTGTCTCGAACGTTCCACCAAAGTTGGGCTTAAGGGCAACTAAAGCTGTTAACGTTATCCAGTAGCCTCTAGGTAGTTGCAATAGTGAGGCAAGTAATTCAGCGAACGTTACGATCAGTGCTAGGCGCAACGCATGACGAAACATGACTGAATCAAAAGTCAAGTGATTTCGCAGTGTATCAATAATTGCATAACACTCTGACTGTGCTGGAGGGAAAATGTCTCTCTGGGCAATGTTACTCTGTTTTCCCTGGATTAAATCTGTAACAATATCTGCATCAGTATGAATCTGCTGTGCCAGGTTTGTAAAACTAGCTGTAATCTTCCTCAGGTTGACTAGATCGGAATACTCGTCTGTGTCAACATTTATCGTTTGATTGAGAACTTGAGAGCGCAGAACTTCCCATTGGTGTTGCAGTGCTTCAACCGTCCGATCCAAATCCCCTAGGTGAACTAAGTTTTTTCCTTTGGCGATTGCTTCTGATAACATTAAAAGAGCAATTGCCAACTGTTCTATCACTTGCTGAATTTCTTTGTGTAACCAGGAAAACAGTTGACTTTCGGATGCGATCGCCAACAGTTCCCTCAGTGCTACAACAGAATTCACAATTTGATTGACATCCTCAATCAACAAGAGTAAGTGATTTCCCCGAGCTTCGGCTCCTTTTTGCCTATTCCATAGAGTTGTCCAAACGCTACGGGCTGATGTCAAATCTTGAATAACAGTATCCTGAGCTTGCAAAAAGCGCTGTTCCCACTCCTGACGATCCTTTGGATTTAATGTCTCGCTTGCTGTTTCCACAAATTTACTCAACGAGAGATAACACTTAGCGACTACCTGCATTGCAGGTACGTAAGGATGCACCACCCACAGTCCTAATGACAACACAGTTGTCCATGTTCCACCAAAAAGACATAGCGCACAGTGTTGAATAAGAGTAGACAAATTGGAAAATGAAGCAAATCTAGCAAGCGAGATCGCAAACATGATTGAAGTGACTAAGCTCACAGATGCAGCAACGCTGCCATACAGTCCTGCTAAACCTGCTATAAATATCACAAGGAACGTTGTTGGGATAGCTAACCAGAGATGACTACTAACTAGACTCGCCATCAGGAAGACCACAGTCACTCCCACAGTGGCTGCTATCATAGCAGTTGCTCTCTGGCGATAGGTTCCGTCAACATTTACCATACCAACGAACCAAGCTGCCATAGTGGCAATTGCACTTGTAGCAGCATGACCTGTAATGACTCCAACACCAATCGGGACACCCAGTATAAAAAGGCTACGTAATCCGGAGAAAATGGCGGGTTTACCTGGCTTGAGTTGAAACTGTTGTAACAACCAACTGAGATGACGTTTATCTGTAGATGGCATTATTAGGCTGGCGATTGTAACATGAATAGCCCGCCAAGAACTTGACGGCGAGAAGCTTTTTTGAAGGTATCTTTTTGTTCCATACTGAGTTTTTGAATTGAATCCCGCTTCACTGAATTAATTTGAAAGCAGGTTCAAGGGCGGTTTCTGTGAATGTCAGGACAAGCTTTTGACTTGTACTTAGAACTACGTGATAGCAAGTTGCCGATCCATCAATTCTGACTTCGCTTCTGATGCGGTCTTACTCAGGTACACTGCTTTCTCGTCTACTGATTCAATCTAATCGATGGGGAAGCAGTGGTGCTTGGTGCTGCCCATCTAGGGAGTCATCCTTCGTCAACTTGATATACTTGCCACCTTCGACCCTATCCACAGTACCAATATGTTCGTCGGATGCACCTTGCATACTCCCCGAACCTTTAGCATGAACAATCAAATGTTCTTCGATCTTAGATACATCTACCATCTTACATTTCCTGATAAGAATGATTGAATGACCTTATCCTAGAAAGTACAGTATTCCTTTCCTTCTAACCAATGAAGGAGGCTTTGAATCGACCGTTCTCTCAAATGGAATACATTAAATAAACATAATAAAGTTATCAACAATACATTGGTGACAAGTTAAGGTCGTCAACCATTTGTCAATAAGTAATAATGCTTAAAATCTAGCCAAAGCTCAAGGTCTGAAACACTATTTTTAAGCTAGCGCTCGCGTTATATTTAAATGCATCGTTCATCCTTAGTAAATAGTTGGGGAAATTTTTGTGTTACTTTCAACACTATACAACTGCCAAAGGATTCACCACATATGTAAACAGACGAGCGCGGTTGTTTTTCTAGTTCTATTTGAGTTAAAGCTACTACTTTCTCGGCTAGGTCATCCCAACTTGTGAGTTCATCTGGTGGAATCACAAAGCATCGCAAATCAAAAGAAGTTTCTAAACCCTTTGTCTGTAGACGCAGAAGTTCTTTGCCAGTTTCATCCATCCCAGGTAGAAACACAAAAAGCGGATAGTTTGGATTGGATGGCAAGGGAGTGAGAAAGTAAGGATGACTATTAACTTTAGATACATTCAATTTGCTGAACTACTAGGAAGTCCTTCAGATTCATTATCACTCTTCGCAGGCACATTTTGTCTCTATCGGTCCTCCCTCAAGTTCAAGAACAGGTTTTAGTTCTACCGACACCGGAATGCCAACAGACAGATGAATGTCTTCACCTTGATGAGCGATCGCCAACTCAGTTCCCTGCTTTAGCAAATATGTTGCTGATTTGTCATCAATATTAACCTCCAATCGCTGCCCTCGAATAGTTAAGGGAAATTGCAGCCGTTTTATGACTTTGGGCAATCTTGGGTCGAAAGATAAGCGCCCATTACAATCTCGCAGACCTCCAAATCCATACACCAGAACCATCCAGGTTCCTCCCATAGCAGCAATATGGCAACCGTCTTTCGCATTACCAGCCACATCGCCCAGATCCATAAGGATAGCATACTTGGCATATGCGATCGCCTTGGACATATAACCGATTTCGGCAGCTATAATACTCTGAATACACACAGAAAGAGAGGAATCTCCCGTTGTCAGAGGATCGTAATAATCGAAGTTACGCCGCTTCTGTTCGAGTGAAAACTCATGACCTAATAAAAGCATTGCCAGCACGATATCTGCCTGCTTAATAACCTGATGTCTATAAATCACCAGTGGGTGAAAGTGTAGTAGCAATGGATACTGACTGGCTGGTGTATTTTCAAAATCCCAAACCTCGTCGTCTAGAAAGCCATCGTTCTGGAGATGAATTCCTAATTTTTCATCAAAGGGCAGATAGATTTTATCCGCCGCCTTCTTCCAGTTCTCCACCTCAGAAAGTTCCAGATTGGTTTTATCGACTAAAACGTTAAACAACTCTGGGTATTGTTCGTGCAGGGTCTCAACAGTTTTTGCGGCGTACCAGAGATTCTCTCTTGCCATCAAATTTGTATAAGTATTATTATTGACTACGGTATTGTATTCATCAGGTCCCGTGACACCATGAATGCAGAACTGACCGCCCGCTCGTTCCGAAAAGAACCCAAGGCTATACCACATCCGAGCTGTTTCGACCAACATCTCTACCCCTTCTTTGAAGAGAAATTCCTTATCCCCCGTTGCTTCAACATACTTTTTTAACGCATACATGATGTCTGCATCAATGTGGTATTGAGCGGTTCCAGCTGCATAGTAGGCAGATGCTTCTTCACCATCGATCGTCCTCCACGGAAAAAGTGCTCCTTTTTGACTGACGGATTGCGATCGCTGTCGTGCTTTATCCAGTATGCTGTAGCGAAATCTCAGCAAGTTTTTAGCAATATGCGGATCTGTGTAAATCAAGAATGGCAAGACATAAATCTCCATATCCCAAAAGTAATGTCCTTCATAGGCTTGACTGGTCAGCCCTTTTGCCGCCACACCACATCCTTCTGCTCGCGCTGATGCTTGAAAGATTTGAAATAAATTAAAGCGTATCGCTTGCTGCATTAAGTCGGGTAGCACATCGGGATGATTTGGATCGTCCTCAATCTGGATATCGCTGTTTATCCAAAAATCATTTAAATACTGTCGTTGGCTTGCTAGCAGCTCGTCAAAACCATTAACTATGGCGCGCTCGAGCGTTCGTCCGGCTTGCGAACATAATTCTTTTGTCGGAGAATGGTCAGAGGTGTGATAGGTTATGTACTTCACCAACCGAATCGGGATACCGGGTTGAGCATCTACGCAGAAAACGACCTTACCATCATCTTCGGAACACTCGCTGTCGTAAGAGTAAGAACATTGTGTTTCAAACCAATGATCTATACCACAGGCTAAAGTCATGTGACTGTTTTTAGTGATGTGACCGAGTATAATACGACGATCTTTAACATAGTGTTGTTGAGGCAGCAGTACGCGCTCTTTAAAACCCTTAGCGAGTCGAGGATCGCCTTCACTAGCACGAACAGTGGGATCGTAATGCATTTCGGAGGAAATTACAACTGGTGCTTGAGCATTTATAAGAGTCACTTCATAAGAGATAGCTGCCAGATGTCGGTGTACAAAAGAAACGAGTCGGCGCGATCGGATAGAAACTTGCTTACCGGATGGTGTTTCCCAGAGAATGTTGCGATCGAGAGTACCGGCTTGCATATCAAGGGAGCGTTCAAAACCGAGCAAATTGGCTGTAGGCAGATAAAACGGTTCATCATCAACATATAGCTTGATAATTTTGCTGTCGGTGACATTCACGATCGTCTGCCCTGTCTTAGCAAAGCCATAAGCTTCCTCTGCATAGACAATCGGCCAGGTTTCATAAAAGCCATTGATAAACGTACCATTTTGACCTACGGGAGCACCTTCCTCAAACACTCCTCGCATTCCCAGATAGCCATTCCCTGTTGAAAATAGTGTTTCCATCTGTTCCAGGAAACGGGGATAAAACTGCTTTTCCACCCACCGCCAAGGTTCAGGGGGATAAATGTATCTGGGAGGATTTACAGGTTTACATTGTAGCATTGACTTTAGCTTTAACCTTGTTCAGATGGTACGATACTACCTCACACCCAAAGCATTCAGCATAAAAGGTATAGCCCTACCACAAAACGTGTCACAGTACATAAGCGCACACTTTATTATGGTGGACTGCTACCGCCATTGCGGTCACGTAAATATTCCCAAATCTGCCGTATTTCGTTACGAAAATTTTGACGGTCGATTGCGGCTTGCTGACGATCTTGTACGGCTTGCTGACGATCTTGTGCGGCTTGCTCTGCCAAGTTATTGATGTTGCGGTTGGTTTGTTCAGCTAAAGAATCTATTCTTTGGTTTACAGCGGCAACGTTTTCGGTTAATTGCTGGATGTTGGCAACCAACACATCAATGGTGTTATTGTGTGCCTGGGTGTTGGCAACCAACACATCAATGGTGTTATTGTGTGCTGCTACCTGTTCACCTACGTTGGTAAAGAGAGTTTCTAAGCGGCTTAAGCGTTCTTCTACGGTTGGTGATTGTTTTGTAGACATAATAGTGTCAAGTCACGAGCGATAAAAATTGCGTAATTTTATACATTACCTTAACTTATGATAATATCTTTTTTACTAATAGATATCTCCGAACGATACAACCGATTAAGTCGCTACCAACAGCAGAGCTTCTTGATGTCCATATTAATCATCAGCATAAAGACGCGCCATGCTCTAAAGTTGAATATTGTTAATTGTAATCAAACCAGGATTAACAGTAACTTTTGTAGGCATCAACTATTCTCCGTGTCAAGATGGAGAAACCTGGTATCTGGGAGATACCAGGTTTCTAAGGATCGCAGAGCGGTCGAAGATTGGTATAGACAATAGACAATAGTTATAATTTAATAAAAAATAAGTATAATTACTTAAATTTTAGGAAGATCTGACAAAATTATAATTATTTGTGTTATCGATCGCAAAAATTTATAAAGTATGTATATTTTTATGAAAAAATAGTTTTTAAAAGCTTAATCAGCCTAAAGAAAGATTTTCTCAACTTACACTTGCTTATTTAATGAAGTAGGTTTGTTATTTCTTTAGATAGATTAAAGAGTAATAAAGATATAGCATTTATCAAGCAAATGAAGTACACGGGTAGGGGCGAACGACCGGAAAACCCTTACATTAGGTGTACCTCATAGACATGAAATCTGCTACAACGACATGAAATCTGCTACAACCAAAAGCCTTAAATTTTTTCGTTATGACTATCATTGTCAACCAAAAGTCATTTAGAATTTTATGACTATCAGGAGAACGCAATGCCAGTTCTGCCGCTAAATAATCAGAATTTACCTTATCCCGACCCTCTACACCCCATCATCGTTCACTTTGTCATTGCGATGGTGTTTTTTTCTTTCTTCTGCGATGTGGTAGGCTATTTCACCCGTAACCACCGTTTATTTGAGGTAAGTTTCTGGAATATGTTTGTTGCCTCAGTAACAATTTTTCTAGCGGTTATCTTTGGTCAGTTTGAAGCAGGTTTAGCAAACGCTTACGAAGCCGTCCAACCAACTCTAAATTTTCACACGGTTATCGGTTGGTCACTAGCGGCTATTGTTGCTGCGATCGCAGCTTGGCGGTTCGTGATTCGCAAGCGCAACCCCCTAAAGATACCACCTGCTTATTTAGGTGCAGCAACGTTTTTGATTTGTCTGGTGTTCTTACAAATCTATTTGGGGAGCAAGCTGTTTTGGGTATACGGGCTACATGTAGAGCCTGTTGTTCAAGCGATGAAGCAGGGGGGTTCGCCATGAACTGGCAACCGCTCGATGAGTTAGGATTGAAGCTAGGAGCTAACGGACTACCCTATGAGATTCCTTTGCATCCAAATCTGGTACATCTAACGCTAGGTTTGTTCATCATTGCGATCGCGTTTGATATAGCAGGAGCACTTTTTCCCATAGAACGATTCATCTTCAAGTTTTTGGCTCTGCCTGCTATCCGTTCTGGCTTCTTCGATGTCGGGTGGTACAATCTACTAGGAGCAGCAGTTGTGACATTTTTCACTGTTGCAGCTGGTTTTTTCGAGCTGCTGCTAGCAAACCCACCGCTTAATACAAAGAGTGCTTGGGGGTTAAGCGCTCCTTTGACAATGCTTTTGCATGGTTTGGGTGGGGTTGTTTTATTAGGTGCGATCGTTGCTATGACTGTATGGCGGGGATTGCAGCGCTACCACTGGCGCAAAGACGCGAACAGACAGGTACAGTGGAGTTACTTGTTGGCTGGCATTGCAATACTAGGTATCTTATACGTTCACGGAACATTGGGGGCACATTTGGGAGAGGAGTTTGGAATTCACGTGACTGCTGCTAAATTACTTCGAGAGGGTGCAAACCCAAATTTGCTGCTGAAATAAACGAGAAGCAATGCCGTTTTTATGTTTAGATTTTTTGAATATTTACTCATAGCTGTTTGTGTCGCGGTGCTGCTCGTTATTAGCCGTTGGATAGGGCATTTGGCATATTCTTGGATGCCTCCTCAAGCTACAGTAGAAGCACAAAAAGTTGATTCTTTATTTAGTTTCCTAGTCTCAATTGGTGCATTCATCCTTCTTGGGCTTGTTGGCATGATGGTGTACTCAGCAATCTTCTATCGAGCATCCAAATATGACTACAGTGAGGGACACCCCTCTAGAGGTGATGTGAGGCTAGAAATTCTGTGGACAGCCATCCCTACTCTACTGGTATTGTGGATTGCTTTTCAAAGCTTCAATATTTATCAGCAGTTAGATATCTTGGGCTTGCAGCAAATCGTGCATTTGCATATGCCCTTAGAATCTGAAAAAGCCTACGCCGCACCTGTCACCGACGCTCCCAAACCTGCGTCTGAAACTATTGATGTTTTCGTGAAGCAGTGGGATTGGTCTTTCCGCTATCCCAATAATATTACCAGTCATGAGTTGCACTTGCCTGTTAATCGCAGTACCCGCCTAAATATGCACGCACAAGAGGTACTGCACGGTTTTTACATTCCAGAGTTCCGCTTAAAGCAGGATATAGTTCCCAATCGTCACATTGATGTTGTGCTAACACCCATTCGCATCGGTAAATATCGGTTGAAAGATTCTCAATTTAGTGGTACTTACTTTGCTTTAATGGAGGCAGATGTCTACGTCGAACCTCTGGAAAAATACAACCAGTGGCTCGCTCAAGCTGCTCGCGAACCAATGACTACAAAAAATCAGGCAGTTGCTGAATATAACCAACCACCAAAGACATTTTTCAAGACGGGCTGGTACACTGTCATACCCTCTGAGTCCTCCATCGCCAATCAAAGGAAGGTCGGTCATGACACGTGATGTTGAAAGTATAGCTGGAGCGAGCGAGTCTGGTGATGATTGGCGGCGCTACTTCAGCTTTAGCACCGACCATAAGGTGATTGGCGTTCAATACATGGTGATGACCTTCATTTTCTTTCTGATTGGTGGACTATTAGCAATGATTATTCGTGCCGAATTGCTCACCCCTGAATCAAATTTGGTCGATCGCCCCCTCTATAACGGCTTGTTCACCATGCACGGGACGATCATGATTTTTCTATGGATTATCCCGTTTAATGCAGGTCTTTCTAATTACCTAGTACCGCTGATGATTGGAGCGCGGGACATGGCGTTTCCCCTGCTTAACGCCATCTCTTTCTGGATTCTTCCACCTGCTGGTATTTTGCTACTATCTAGCTTTTTGCTACCGAACGGTCCCGCGCAAGCTGGTTGGTGGTCTTACCCACCAGTCAGTCTCCAAGCTCCGCCCGGTCAAATAATTAACGGTGAATTTATTTGGATTGTGAGTTTGGTACTGATAGGCATCTCTTCAATTATGGGGGCTGTCAACTTTGTGACGACTATCTTTTGGATGCGAGCACCGGGGATGACGTTTTTCCGCATGCCCGTTTTTGTTTGGTCGGTTTTCAGCGCTCAGATATTGCAACTTGTGAATTTACCTTCCCTGACCGGCGCATTTATACTGCTGTTGTTTGACCTGGCTTTCGGTACGCAATTTTTCAAACCTTTAGATAGTGGCGATCCCATCATCTACCAGCACTTATTCTGGTTTTATTCCCATCCGGCTGTATACATTATGGCGCTCCCTGCCTTCGGTATTATTGCTGAGGTTCTCCCCGCCTTTTCCCGCAATCCCCTGTTTGGCTATCGGTCATTAGCGATCGCTTCATTGGGCATTGCTTTCGTTAGTATTTTCGTTTGGGTGCATCATATGTTCACAAGTGCTACCCCAGGCTGGATGCGAATGTTCTTCATGGGTACCTCAATGTTAGTCGCCATACCGACTGGCGTCAAAGCATTTGGCTGGACTGCTACCGTTTGGAAGGGTAAATTACATCTAGAATCACCAATGCTATTTGCCTTGGGAGGTGCAGCAATGTTTATATTTGGTGGTGTGACTGGTGTCATGCTTGCTGCAGTACCATTTGACATTCACGTCAACAATACTTACTTTGTGGTAGGTCACTTCCACTACATTGTTTTCAACACCATCACAATGGCAATTTTCGCAGCCATTTACTACTGGTTCCCGAAGATAACTGGACGGATGTACGCTGAGGGCTGGGGTAAGCTGCACTTCTGGCTAACTTTTATCGGTGCCAATGTGACTTTCTTCTCCATGCACCCGTTAGGATTGCAGGGAATGCTGCGCCGAGTCTCTTCCTACGACCCACAATATCAGGGATGGAACGTCATTGCAAGTCTTGGATCGTTCTTGCTGGGGGTATCGACGTTGCCTTTTATTGCTAACATTGTTGGTTCCTGGCTGTACGGACCTTTAGCAGTCAACAATCCCTGGCATGCTACTGGTTTGGAATGGACCACATCCTCACCACCGCCACGAGATAACTTTGAGGAAATTCCGATTGTTAACAGACCTCCTTACGACTACGGCGATCCCAAATACTCAGTTGTGGAACATCCCCATCAACATGAGTCTGAGGAACACAGGGAATAAGAAAACTCTCCCTACTCCCCACTCCCTACTCCCTACTCCCCCAAATTATGCGTCGTACTATCCATATAGATGAAAGCCCTATCCGATTTGAACGGTGGCAACGACACTTGCCAAAATGGCTACAGCGCTTCCTGCCCAGTGGTGGTGGGCGTGCTCATGACCATCACGGCAAAGGGATGTTTGGCTTTACCGTGTTTCTACTATCGGAAAGTATAATATTTTTAAGTTTTTTCTTTACGTACATTGCTCTGCGACTGACGACTCGTAACTGGTTACCACCTGGTGTATCGGGACCGGAATTATCTACTTTTGTAATTGTTAACACCGTGGTGCTGCTTTCCAGTAGCTTTGTCATCCAAAGCGCAGAAAATGCTCTCAGGCGTCAAAAGCTCAATAAATTCCGCGTGCTATGGTTGATTACAATTAGTATGGGAACCTATTTCCTAATTGGTCAGCTAATTGAGTGGAGAAACCTTGACTTCAAGTTAAGTACGGGATTAGTTGGTTCAACATTCTACTTACTAACAGGTTTCCACGGTTTGCACGTTCTAACTGGTGTTCTTCTCCAGACGATCGTGCTTGTTCGCTCTTTTATTCCCGGTAACTATAACAAGAGTCACTTTGGTGTGAGTGCAACGACTCTATTCTGGCACTTTGTTGATGTTATTTGGGTGATTCTCTTCTCACTTATTTATCTTTGGCAAGTATAAAAATATTTAGGAGGTTCGTTTGATGAATTTATTAGCACAAGAATTGCCAGCGTCAGAAAATCCAAAAACAATTCGAGAAGTTCCACCAGATACGTCTCAAAAAGACCCACTTATTGCAGGGGGTTTACAAAAAGCGCAGTACATCGGCATTATCGGACTTGCGATCGCCCTTGTTGTCGCTGTGGGATTTTTTAGTCGTCGAGTTGAATACGCTATTGTGTTCGCCTTTGTCCTCAGTGCTATTTTAATTGCTTTCTTTTTATTCATATAGCAAATTAGCACATCCCGATCTAACAAGAGGAAATCTTTTATGAATAGTCCAATTTATCAAACTGTGATTGTTGGTGGTGGTTTTACTGGGTTATTTACAGCCTTATACCTAGCTCACGAACACTATCCTCGCTCTGTCATTTTGATCGATAAAAACGAACGCTTTTGTTTTAAACCGTTACTTTACGAGTATTTCAGTGGCGATTTGGATGCTTTTCAGGTCGTACCTCGTTTTTCAGAATTACTTAAGGGTAGTGGGGTCATCTTTGTCAAAGATACGGTGCAATCGATAGACTTACATCAACAAGAAGTCAAATTAGCTTCGGGAACCTCTTATAACTACAGTAACTTAGTCCTAGCTTTAGGCAGTGTGACGGGCTACCATCATGTAGAAGGTGCCCGAGAAAATGCTTTACCTTTTTGGACGCAAGAAGATGCGATCGCTCTTGACAATCATTTGCGCGATTGTTTGCAACGAGCCGTACAAACTCAAGATTCAGAACAACGTCGGAAACTGCTAACAGTAGCTGTTGTTGGTGGTGGAGCGTCTGGTGTGGAAATGGCAGCTACTTTAGCTGATTTTCTCCCCCATTGGTATGGAGCTTTGGGAGGTAATTCTCAAGAAATCCGTATAGTGGTGCTCAATCACGGAAAAGAAATTCTTAATGGTGATATTAACGAACAGTTACGTGAAATTGCTGAAGGGGAATTGAAAAAACGTACAGTACTAATCGAAATGGTTATGGGAGCAGAAGTCACTGCCGTTCGTACCAGCGAAGTAGAATATAAACGCGATAATCGAGTCGAGACATTGCCGACATACACAACAATTTGGACAGCTGGTACCTCCACCCATCCACTGATTCAAGATTTGCCAATTCCTCAAGAACATAGAGATCGTCACGGTCGTCTCCTCGTCACTCCTACCATGCAACTGCTCGACTTTCCAGAAGTTTTTGTTGGTGGTGATTGTGCATCCGTTCAGAATTCCTCACTACCACCTACAGCTCAAGTAGCCTATCAGCAAGGAGCTACTATTGCTCGAAATTTGAAAGCTTTAGCATTAGGAGAAGACCTCAAACCAGTTAAGGTTAATATACGTGGAACCCTATTAAAGTTGGGGCTAAATGATGCGGCTGCTAACCTTTTCAACGTTTTTGAAGTCGTGGGCAAACCCGCGCACCTCATCCGTCAAGGTACTTATTTAACATTACTACCAACTCCAATTCATGATTTCCAAGCCACGAGTGAATGGTTGGATGAAGAAATTTTTCACCGCCACCTTGACCCTCAAGATGTGGGGAAAAAAGTGATACAAGCAGTTGAAGTCGTTGGTGCAGGAGTTGTGGGGGTTTTAGTTGCTAGAAAATTAATCAATATGTTGGGTTCAGAGGATAAACATCAAAAAGCTTGATGAGTTTTATTGTCTATGACAAGCTATGCCGACCATCGCATCTGGCAGGACGTGTACCATGTTCCATCAGAGGTTGGAGTTCTTTATATCAAATTTACAGCGGACGCAGTAACAGAGTTTCTATTGCTATCGTTCAAGGAGAAGGAGAATGACTGACATCACACCGGTTTGCCCAATGACGGGGGCTTCAATGCGCCGCGATGTCCGCCCTATGACGTTAACTTATCGCGGGTCGAGTATTACATTCGATATGCCGGGTTGGTATTGTGATGAGTCGGACGAAAGCATCCATACAAGTGAGGATATGAAGGTATCTGACAGAATGCTGAACCTTTTGAAAGCGAGGGTTGAGGGTTTGCTTAACCCGGAGGAAATTCGCCGTATTCGTAAAAAGTTGCAACTGACACAGTCTCAAGCAGGAGAACTGATTGGTGGTGAGCCACAGGCATTTCAAAAATACGAGGCTGGGGACTTATTGCCTAGTCGCGCAATCACCAGTGCGCTTAAACTACTCGATCGCGATCGTTGCCTTATTTAGGCATCGTTTATTTTCCTTTGATGCAATGCTTGCAGGTATCAACGTACTTCGCCAACTTCACACCGGACACGTCGGCGATTATGTCACTTGGCTAGTATTAGGCTTTAGTACCTTCGGCATCCTGTTGGGAATGCTCTTCTAGTTATTACGGTTTAGGTGCGGTGCAACCTGACCATAATTAAGCGCCGCCACCAGTAACCGAATAATTCGTAATTCGTAATTCGTAATTAGGATTTGCTATAGCGTGCTAGCAGCCACAAGGCAAAACGCTCAAGTACAACTAGTACAGCGGTGAGACCTACCGCAAGACCGAACAAAACCAGGTTGTTTTCGTTGCCAGCACGCAATGCAAAGCTCAAAGAAGTGGGGACTGCAGGGGGATGCACGGCGTCAAGCAGGATCATCAGCACGATCGTTACTACCATCGCAATTCCACCCGAAAAATACCCAGAACCTAAAAGCAAGTGCGTAATCAAACCAATAGTTGCTGCCATCATTTGGGCGAGAACCAACGTCCGGACTGTATTTGTGCCGTGCTGCGGGTCAAGGTAAATCAAAAAAGCACTTGAGGCAAGGGAGGCGAACAGAAGGCGTTGCCGAGTCAGCGCTTCTACTAGCGCTAGTACCACCAATACAGTTACTGTTGGTGCAGCTGCCAGCAATAACTCACCCTTAAGATCTAGTTTTTGTCTGAGGGATCTATTCGCTCCCTCTAAAGGTTTTAAGCTTCGTTTCTGACTCATCACTTCCTTTTAACTACGTTCTGGCTCTGCCAAGCGGCTCTGTTCGCCCTGCTGAATTTCTCGCTCTAGGAAGTAATTGAGCAAGGTTCTCAGTAGAACAATTGCCCCCAAATTCAAAATATCCTGGCGCGTAGGTGCCACAGCAGTGCGAAGAATGTCACTAGCAACAGTAAATTCCAATCCCAACGCCAGCACTCGCCCCAACTGTAAGCGGATTGATTCTGTCGCATTAAAATGCTGCTTGGATCGTGAAAATAATTGGCGAACATATTTAATAATCCCGCGTATGACTGCACCACCAATAACTACCGCAGCGGCAATTTCTGTCCCAGCTGCTAAATAGCCAACAATCAGCTTGAGCCATGCTTCCAATGGACTGCTCGCTACAGCTTCTCTACTATCCTGTCCGGCATTGAGACTTAGAAGTAGAACCAAACCAAAGATTAATGCAAGGGGCAGTAGAATAGTAGCTAAAGACTCTCTTAGAGGTTCTCGTTTCATTTCTTTAGGTCTCCAGGGTAGTAATAAATGCCATCTCGATCGCTATTTCATTGCACGCAAAGATTCTCCCAATGACCAGAGTGCTCCACCTATTAGAAGAATGTCTTTCGTCAGAAATTGACCTGGAAAAGCAGATAGACCGGGAAACGATTCCTCTCAACAAACTGCGCTCTATTCAGGTAAAATTTCGAGCTTAGCTTTCGGAATCGCGTCGAGCGTCTCTTTACTGATGTTAAGGTGCTGCATAACGAGTTCCGGCGTATCGGCAGAATCAACACCAGAAACAGAGCGAAGGTGGTTGTTACTATTGTCACCGCGATCGCGCCGAAGAATTTGCGCTCCTGATGGGCTTTCCGCGCCGTCTGTCTTTCGTTTGAGGCTAATTCCCCGTTTCCGTCCAATACAGAGTCGATCTTTTCGTCTGACATTCATATCTCCTGATTTCAGCTACGTACTCCAATTGGAATCCACTACCAACAAAATAATCACCACTCTATTGCAACGCTCAGCACTTCACACCTCACGCTGACTCGCTCATAGCAACTTGTCCAGCGTAATCGGCAACTCTCTAATACGTTTACCAGTCGCGTGAAAAACTGCGTTGGCGATCGCCGCCGCCACACCAACGATGCCGATTTCGCCCAAGCCTTTGGCACCGAGAGGATTGACAATTGAGTCATCTTCTGGCACGAAAATAACGTCAATATCATGCACGTCGGCGTTGACAGGAACGTGGTACTCCGCCAGATTGTGGTTCATGAAACGTCCGAAGTCTTGGTCAATTACGCTCTGTTCTTGCAACGCCATGCCGATGCCCCAAACAACCGCGCCGAGAATCTGACTTCGCGCCGTTTTAGGATTCAAGATGCGCCCGCCAGCGATCGCACTGACGACGCGTGTGACCTGAATCGTGCCTAACTCTTCGTCAACCTTCACTTCACAGAACACTGCCGAATGAGAATTCCGCGTGTATTGATTTTGCTTTGAGGAGTTAGGTTTAGCGGTAGTTTCTTCTTCAATGCTGTTGACTTCGCCATTTTGCATCGCTGCGGTAATTGAAACAGCGCGTGTTGGATCGTGGCTCAATCTGATTTGCCTGTCTGCGAAAGTTACGTCTTCTAATTTCGCATTGGCGAGGGTTGAATTGTCCATCTTTTGCGCGAGTTTGAATAACTTTTCGCGTACCTTATTGCAGACAACTTTGACCGCCGAGCCAACTGAAGATGCCGTCCACGAACCGCCTTCGATAGGCGCTTCCGGCAATGATGAATCGCCAAGTTTAAATGTCACGTCCTCAATCGGCAAACCAAGGGTTTCGGCAGCGATTTGCGTCATAATCGTGTACGTTCCGGTGCCAATATCAGCCGTCGCGCTACTGACTGTGAGTTTGCCATCGGGAGACAAAATGGCTTTCGCACTTGCTTTTTGTTGTTCTGCCTGCCAAATGCCTGTCGCCAAGCCCCAGCCGATCGAATTATCACCTTCACGCATGGAACGCGGTTCGGGATTTCGCTTCGCCCATCCGAATTTCTCTGCGCCTTGTCGGTAACATTCGCGCAGTTCTTTACTCGAAAAAGGCTTGTCTTCGTTTAGGTCTTTCTCAGCGTAGTTTTTCAGACGCAGTTCGAGCGGGTCGATACCGAGTTTGTAGGCTAGTTCGTCCATTGCACACTCGATCGCGTACACACCTAACACAGCCCCAGGCGCACGCATATCCATCGGCGTGTAAAGGTCAAGCTTTGTTAGTTTGTAATCGAGCTTGACGTTATCGCACTGGTAGAGCACACCCGACCAATTGACGACGTTTTCGGTAAAATCTTCAAACTGCGAAGTCTCTGCGATCGCTTCGTGAATGAGGGCTTCGAGGGTGCCGTCGGGCGCTGCGCCAAGCGCAATTTTCTGCACAGTGTTGGGACGATGACCAAAGGTAAACATTTGTTGGCGCGTCAGCGATACTCTAACCGATCGTTTGAGTGCACGCGCTGCCATCACCGCTAAAAATAATTGATACTGGGGACGCAAACCCGAACCGAATGCCCCACCGACATAGGGTGAGATGACGCGCACATCCTCTTTGGAATACCCAAAAACCTTGCAGACGTATTGATGACTGTTTGGCGCACCTTGTGTTTTGTCATAGACAGTTATTTTACCGTCATCTTCCCAGACAACGGTGGTCGCGAAGGACTCCATTGGATTGTGATGTTCAACTGGGGAAGCATATTCAGCTTCGTGTTGCGTGGCAGCGTTGGCGAATGCTTTTTCAGAGTTACCACGTGGTTTTGACGGCGGTGGGGTACCCGATCTCATTTGTGGTTTGTAGGCTTCTTCGCGCTTTGCATCCAAATTAGTAATATGCTCTTCAAGTGAATACTCGATTTGGACGAGCGTCGCTGCGTAACGCGCCAATTCAAAGGTTTCGGCAACGACAAGCGCAACAGGTTGTCCGCTATACCTAATTTTGTCCTCATGAAGCGGGCGAAATGGTGAACCAGGCGGTGCAGTTTCGTCCTTATAACTTTGGTCAAACCATGCGGTACCTGGCGCATTTTCGTGGGTGAACACTTGCAACACGCCTTCAAGGTTGAGCGCGTCGCTTGCGTCAATTTTCGTAATTCTCCCTTTGGCAATCTCGCTGGAAACGACGTAGCCGTAAGTGAGATTGGGAACATTGAATTCAGCGGCGTATTTTGCTTCCCCGGTTACTTTGGCGTGACCGTCAACGCGGCTCGTCGGTTGTCCGATATAGCTTGTACTCATATCATTGCTCCATTTCTGCGGCTTGCTTTAAAGCATGAACGATCGCACGTTTCGCCAATTCAATTTTGAAAGTGTTGTGACCAAAGCCTTTTGCATCCCGCACGATTGCTTCGGCAACTGTTTGAAAGTTTTCCCTAGTGGCACTTTTACCTTTGAGCATTGCTTCGGCTTCTGTGTTGCGCCAAGGCTTATGCGCCACACCGCCAAGGGCGAGACGTGCTTCTTTGATTTCGTCACCGTCCATTTCTAACGCAGCTGCTACTGACACAAGCGCGAATGCATAGGATGTGCGATCGCGGAGTTTCAGATAAGTGTAATTTTTGGCAAAGCCTTTTGTGGGCAAATCAACCGCCGTAATGATTTCGTCCGCCTGCAAATTAGTGTCAATCTGCGGCGTGTCACCCGGTAAACGATGGAATTCGGCAAACGGTATTATACGTTCACCATTGTTCCCTGTAACGCGAACGATCGCTTCAAGCGCAGCAAGTGCAACGCACATATCTGACGGATGGGTGGCGATACATTGTTCGCTCGTGCCTAAAATCGCGTGAATGCGGTTGTAACCGTTGATTGCAGGGCAGCCTGTTCCGGGTTCGCGTTTATTGCAGGGCGTCGCCGTATCATAGAAGTAATAACAGCGCGTTCTTTGCAAAAGATTTCCGCCCGTTGTTGCCATGTTGCGGAGTTGCGGTGATGCACCTGCTAAAATTGCTTTTGATAGAAGTGGGTAACGTTTTTCGACTTGTTCGTTGTAGGCGGTGTCGGCATTTGTCACGAGTGCGCCGAGTCGTAAACCGCCATCTTCGGTGTCTTCAATTTTGTCCAAAGGCAAGCGCGTAATATCTATCAATCGCCTCGGACGTGCAACATTTTCCTTCATCAAATCAATCAGATTGGTGCCGCCTGCGATAAATTTTGCTGCGTTGTCCCCAGCGATCTCATTCACGGCTAGAACCACGCTGTCAGATTTTGTGTATGAAAAACTTTTCACTGTTCTACACTCCTTTTACTTGGGAGCATCACCTGTTCAATCGCCGCAACTATGTTTGAATAAGCACCGCAACGACAGATATTACCGCTCATTAACTCGCGGATGTCATCTGCTGTTTCTGCTCTGCCCTCAGCTATCAAACCAACGGCGGAACAAATCTGACCGGGCGTGCAATACCCGCATTGAAAAGCGTCGTGTTCGACAAAAGCTTGTTGTAAAGGATGAAGCGCTTCTCCTTCAGCAAGCCCTTCAATTGTTGTCACCTCCGCACCGTCTTTCATGATGGCCAAAGTCAGACACGAATTGATGCGTTTGCCATTTACCAAGACTGTGCAAGCTCCGCACTGTCCGTGGTCGCATCCTTTTTTCGTCCCGGTTAAATCAAGATACTCGCGCAGAGCGTCGAGCAAAGTTGTCCAAGGCGCGATCTTCATTTGTTTTTCTGCGCCATTAATTTTTAGAGTAATTAGACTCTTTGAAGGCAACGAAGCCGAAATATCAGCTAGTCTAGCTTCTAATTTCTTGTTCATAGAAACTCCTAGATAATCTCATCTACAAGGGCAGCAAGCAGCAAGGTTATGTTGTAGCATAGGCATCCAGAGCAACCGCAGGAAACTTAAGGAAACAAAGTAGCCCACCAGAATTGAGATTAAAAAGTACTGAAGCAATTCCTCATCTGGCATTAGTAGGTAATGCCCCAGTTATCGGACTTTTCCTATTCAATTCTAAAGTCCGAATTCTTTTAACTCATGGTGGTGATAAGTAAGTACTGCCATTGGGGGCATCATGACGGTTTGCTATTTCCTGCGAACTGTTCATTTCCACCTGTTCCATCCAAGAGATATTAGAGTAATCACCAATGACGTACAGCCTGTTATAGGGACCTTCGGCGGGTGTCACAGTAAAAGTTGGGCGCACAAGGTCTAGGTAATCTGCAACTGGCTTAGAAAGATGTTGTGCATTGTCGGTAAGTAACAACGCGGCGTGAAAGCCGCGACTAGAGAGTATGGCTGCAGCAACGGCGGACTGCCAATCATTGCTGTTGACTATGGTGAAGCCGTGACCCGCCCCCACCATGTTCCAGCCAACCAAGCCAGTTGGGTCCCACATACGTGCGAAAACAACGCTTACCGTTACCGGATTAGGAGTAAGGGGAGCATTTGATAAGACTTGATCGTCGTTAGTAACGCGAGCAACGGAGCCATATTGCGACAGTTCTTTGATTAAAGCTGGTGAAACCTGTTCTGAACCGCCCATCACATAAATCATCGCTTTCCCTTTGCGCCGAGAGAGTGCCTCTACAGTTGGTCGCGGCAGCTTATCCGTCTTGCTGTCAATCCAAAGAATGCCTGATGGCAAGTGGGATGCCCACTCCGCGATAGGCAGCATGAGCAAGGGTGCATCCGTACTTCCAATGAAGACATCCATGATGCCATTGCCGTTCTTAACAGAGTTCATCATCGTCGGTACTCCCGTATCAGGAGAGTGGATCTGCCCGTAGATCGTGTCGATCTGGTTGGCGAGTGCGTAGTTATCCCGTGCTGTGATGCTGCGCGTTTTTAGTCCAATCTGCTGGAGTTGGTTGAGTACGTTGGGAGATGCAGCTGCGCCGATGACGAAAGCTTGCACGCCATCAGCACGTTCCACTCCCACCGGAGAAAGACGTTGCAACTCTTCAAGGGTAACTGCCGGAATGCCGGACTCGTCAACGAAGAGGATCGGGGCGTTATTGGGAAATTGGATCAATTCGGCAGCGCTGATAGCGGCAACGGGATCGTCTGGGGTAATAAGAATGACAGACCAAGGACGATCGCTCTGACCATTCTTCGTCTTGGGGTCGCTCACAGGCATAGCTGCGGTGAATGCGTGTCGCGTTACGGAGACGGCCACTTCAGCAGGTGTACGACCAAACAGACGTGTCGTATATCGCGTGTTGGCGACATCCGCACTGGGCTGACCCGGTGGGGCGTCCGGCGTGAATGAGGAGGTTTGCGCTGTTGCAAGAGGAATTGGAAGCAGCAAACAAACAGCAATTATAGCGCACAGGAGTAAGACTCCAAACTTATAAAAAGAATGCATATAGAATTTAAACACTAAAACAATTAGATCGCGTCGGTTTTATGAGCTTTATGAGCGAAATCGCCGCCGACTCCTACGCCCGCGTTAATAGCGATCGCATCCACTACTGTGTAATGGCAGAAGCTCGATATGCAAGTATGGGTTAATCCAACCTTTGAATGTAGCTTACGCAAATAAGCATAAAAAGCACCGAAGCAATCTATCCTCTAGCGTTGGTCAGTGATGCCTAAGTTCTTGGACTGTCGAAAGGAATAAATTAGTGGTGATTCTAGATGTGTTCGCGAATACACAAGTCTGTAAGCAATACTTCGCAAGCTTTGTCTGTCAAGCTGAGCCTGCGTCGTTCTAGGCACTGAGAAATTCCAGCAGCGCTTTGTTAATAGCGTCCGGCTGCTCCTCCTGGGACAATCGCAGTGTGGTGTTTCACGAATTCAAGCTGCACAGACATCAATTACTCCTTTGAGGCAATAGTGAGGACAATCTTGCCAAAGTTGCTGTTGTTCTCCATGTAGCGATGAGCCTCAGCAACTTCCTTCAGCTTAAAGCTGCGGTCAATCAGTGGTTTCAGTCTGCCATCTGCAAAAAACGGTAATATTTGCTTGGCAAACTTTTGCGTCAGTATCATTTTTTGCTCGATGGAACGGCTACGTAAGGTCGTTCCCTGCAACCGCAGCCGCTTGCTCATGACGAGTTGCAGATTAATTTGGGCACTAGAACCACTTAGCGTTGCAATCTGCACAATTCTACCGGACTGTGCTGCCGCATTCAAGTTTTTCTCTAGGTAAGCGGCCCCAATAAAGTCCAGAATAATATCGACTCCCCTTGATGCAGTTGCATCGAGTACAACTTGGTCAAATTCCTCTTCATTCGTATTAATGGCTTGGTTTGCACCCAACTGTCGGCATTTCTCTAGTTTCCCAGTACTGCGGCTGGTTGTAAAAATCATACTAGCTCCCATGACCTGCGCTAGCTGTATGGCTGCCGTTCCTACACCGCTAGCACTTGCATGAATCAATACTGTGTTACCAGCTTGAAAGTCTGCTTTGTCAATTAAGGCATCGTAGGCGGTGAAGAACACCTCTGGAATTGCTGCTGCTTGTTCAAAACTGAGATTAGGAGGAATGGACATCAACATTCGCTCATGGGTGAGAATTTGCTCGGCGTATCCGGCTGCACTAAGCAGTCCAAACACCCGATCGCCTAAACGCCACTTGCTAACTTCTGGTCCTAGCTTGTCTACGACTCCGGCAAATTCCTAGCCAGGAATTTCGTATTCCGATGGGAGCGGTGGCGGATAATTGCCCTTGCGCTGTTCGACATCAGCTCGATTCAACGCTGATGTATGTACTTTTACCCGAACCTCTCCCCGACTCGGCTCTAGATTGGGAATCTCCTTTAGCTGTAAGACTTCAGGACTGCCGTACTTTTCGATAACAACTGCCCACATAAGCTTTGTCCATAATAATTAGATTTTGGATTTCAGGAACACCCAGTGACATTTAGGGTTTAAGCACAACTTTGATACAGTTGTCTTTCTTGTGCTTGAAAATTTCGTAGGCGTGTGGTGCTTGCTCTAGAGGCAGACGATGGGTGATGATAAAAGATGGGTCGATCTCGCCATTTTGGATGCGATCGAGTAATGGGCGCAAATACTTATGAAGGTGCGTTTGTCCCGTTTTCATGGTTAAACTTTTGTTCATGAAAGCACCCATCGGTATCTTGTCTACAAAACCGGTGTAAACACCAGGAATCGACAGGTGACCGCCTTTGCGACAGGCAAGGATCGCCTGTCGCAGTACATTTGCACGATCGGTCTCTTGACGTGCCGCTTGCATTACCTTATCGTAGACGCCTTCCAAACCCATTCCGTGTGCTTCCATTCCTACAGCATCCATACAAGAATCGGGACCGCGCCCACCTGTCATTTCTTTGAGGGCTTCACCAACATCTACTTCCTCATAATTAAGGACTTCTGCCTTGCCTTGCGATGCAGCCATTTGTAAACGTTCGGGAACTCGATCGATTGCAATGACCCGTCCTGCACCTAGCATATAGGCACTTCTAATGGCAAATTGCCCAACTGGACCGCAACCCCATATCGCTACAGTATCTCCTGGCTCTATGTCACAGTTTTCCGCTGCCATGTATCCTGTAGGAAAGATATCTGTTAGAAACAGGACTTGTTCGTCTGTCAATCCATCAGGGATCTTGAACAAACCGACATCAGCAAAGGGAACGCGGGCATATTCAGCTTGACCTCCGGCGTAGCCTCCCGTCAAATGGGAGTAGCCGAAAAGACCAGATGGGGAATGACCCATAAGTTTTTCTGCCATCCAAGCGTTAGGGTTGGAGTTATCGCATAGCGACCATAAATCTTTTTGGCAGAAGAAACACGATCCGCAGGAAATGGTAAAGGGGACGACTACACGATCGCCCTTCTTTACATTCTTGACGGCACTCCCCAGTTCGACAACCTCTCCCATAAATTCATGACCCAGGATGTCGCCCTTTTGCATCGTGGGGTTGAAACCGTCATAAAGATGTAAATCCGAACCGCAAATCGCCGTTGACGTGATTTTCACAATCGCATCACGGGGATTAATGATTTTTGGATCGGGTACTGTTTCTACCCGTACATCGTTAGCTCCTTGCCAGCAAACTGCTTTCATGGTTTAAAATCTCCTAAAGTTAAGTGGTTGGTGGTAGGTACTTCACGCACCTTGACCTCGATACTGTATCAATAGCCTTTTGAATCAGGCTGTGTTACCCGTTAAAGCCCGATCGCAGTCCGGCTGCTGCTTCCTTAACCGCCTGCCTTGCTTTATAACTTAAGACAGCTGTTATTGAAGTATACAGACTGTAGAGGTCAAGTCCATAAAAGCCAACTTTGGTTGCATTCTCAGCCAAGACATCATTGTATTGACGCAACCAACCGACAAAACTCAACACCTCTGTGTTGCGCCACATCCACATCGGGAATTGTTGAAAACTCGAAAGCGCTTCTGCTGGCATCGGATCGTCATTTACTCCCCGCACATAGCGGTTAACTCGATAAGCATCGGGCCAAGCCGCCTCCACTGCTACTGCTGTAAAGCCTTTCTCTTGAATCAGCCTTTTGGTAATCAAAGCCCGCTGTTCGTAGAACTCATGAGTTCCGTGAGAAGCTTCGCCAATTAACACAAAACGGGCATTACCGATTAGATCCATCAAGGGATCGTAGTGTCCACTTGTAACCATTAAGGGATATGCAGACTCACGCACTGCCTCAACTAGCTTTTTCATCATTCTATAAGAGAAGTTAGATATAACCTATGCGGATGGAGAATTTCGCGGAATTGGTTAAAGTCTATACATTCCGAGCGTTCAAACGGATTCAAAAATAAGCATTAAGTGTTTACCTGCATTTGCTGTTTCCACACTTCTGGAAAAAGTTAGCGCAGCAGGACAGGCTTGGCGTCAATGCGGATGCGGAAGAGCGTATAGGGCTTGCGGCGCAGATCGCGTCCTCCTTGGTAGCGTGCCTGACGATTCAACTGGTTTGCCGTGACGTAAAGATATCCGTCCACCGCAACAGAGAGCGTATCCGGCCATATCAGGCGCGGGTCGTATGCCACCGTCTCCCACTCTTTGTCAGGGCGACGACGCAGGATTGCGTGGTGTTCGTAATTTGTCGCGTAGATATGTCCCTCTGCATCCGATTCCAGCCCGTCCGCACCGCCGCCCTTGTCTCCCTCGTCGATGACGGTGGCGGCGACTGCTTTGTCGTCGAGCGAGCGATCTGCTAGCGCGTCGGTGGCAACGCTGTAGAGCCGTCGGCTGGCGAGCGGGCAGTAGTACAAGCGTTCCCCATCCGCACTAATGGCAATCCCGTCCGATCCCATCTTAATCGGCTTAGTTGTCCCATCCGGCTGACGCTCTAGGAACGGGCGTCCCTCGACGACTGGGAGGAAATTCTGCCGCTCCTCAGCTTTGGTTGAGGGATGGTCATTAAGCTTACGCCAGCTTTCGCCAGAAGCTAAGTCTACTACGATAATCCCGTTCGGTCCAGAATCGGAAGAGTCGGTGATAAAAGCCATGCCCTCGACACCGCGCCGCAGGTCGAAACGCACATCGTTGAGGTAGGTGGTGGGTAGGGCAACATCCTGCGGGAAGAGGATTTTCTTAATGACTCGATCGCTTGCCAAGTCCACACAGACTAGCTTTGGACCGCCATACTGCGTTGGCTGGAACAGAGGGCTTCCAGTGTCGAGAATCCACAGGCGGTCTTTAGGATCGACCACTACACTCTGCACTGACACGAGCGCTGCGGCTAGGTCGTTGGGATTGGTTTGGTTGGTCGCCTCGTCTGGGTAGGCAACAGGTTTACCCTCTCGGATCTCGGCTACCGTGAATTCGACCTCATCACCCCATTTTGGGAAATTGACAAAGATGCGCCCCTGCTGCGACACTGTCACGCCCGTCGGCATCGCGCCGTTAAAGTAGGCGATTGGCTCCAACGTGCCCACCGGCTTAACGGTTGGCAAATCCTGCTCCTGAATGGTCTTCGCATCGGTCTCACTGGATTGAGCTATTTCAGCCTCTACCGACCTTGCTGGAAGTGAACTGATAAGGGCGACAGATGCAACTCCCACTCCCGCCAGCGTGACAAACTCTTTTCTCGATATTTTCTGGTTCACAAACTTCTCCAATAACTACCAAAATAACAAGTGGAATTTATCATGGCTATCAATTTCACGTTTACCACTTATAAAGCCCAACGCAACAGATTATTTGTTAGCTGACCCAGGCTCAGATAAATTGCGGTGCTGTTCGGCATTGACGGTGTCAGGCAAGACCTTGCTCACAGTACCTTGAATCTTCGTCTTGAGCGAGCCAGCGATGATGTCGTCCTTGCCTGCCATCATAGCTTCAAAACCCTGCTTGGCAACAAGGGCTGGGTCGTCCTTCTCACTTGCGCCCACCTTGGTGTCGTCCATACCTGCGCGGTGAAAAAAGTTGGTCTCGGTTGGTCCAGGCATAAGCGCAGTCACCGTAACTCCCGTATCCTTCAACTCATTGCGTAGTGCTTCTGAGAAGGAGTGTAAAAACGCTTTGGAAGCTGCGTAAACTGCCTCAAACGGACCAGGCATTAGAGCAGCAATGGACGACGTGAAGAGGATTCGTCCCTCGCCGCGATCCACCATGTCCTTTACCACCCGTTTGGCAAGATGTACGGAGGACACAACGTTTAGGTTGATGAGATTGAGTTCGTCCTTCAGGTCAGTCTCGCGGGCAAAGTCGCCACCAACTCCTACACCCGCGTTAATAGCGATCGCATCTACCGGTCGGCCAGTCGCCTTAATCTTGTTATATAGCGTTTCAACACCGTCATAGGTAGCGAGATCGGCTTGCACTGTCTCAACCTTGACACCCAGTTCAAGAAAGGCTTGAGCTGCTTCGTTAATAGTCGAACCAGTGGCTGTGACTAAGAGATCGAAGCCGTTTTGAGCGAACTGTTTGGCAAGTTCGTAGCCAATGCCGTTGGAGGCACCAGTCACGACAGCCAGTCTTCGGGTCAAACTGTTCATGTTCTTCTCCTTCTTCTACTACTAAAGTTTGCCTGTTCGTATATTTAGGGTTTAAGTACAACTTTGATACAGTTTTTAAGCACTTGTCATTGTGAAAATCCTCTAGTTTCTTTTCTAGTTTGGTAGAGGATAAGATTGACTTCCTACCCCTATTGCTAGCTGCTAAGCCTGGTGTTCCCCAGAAATCCCGATTGCAATCCAGCTGCCGCTTCTTTAACCGCCTGCTTCGCCTTATCTACCACTGCGCCCGTGCCAAAGAATTCATGAGTCACGCCGTTATAGTTGGTTGCTTTGACGGAGACACCTGCCTCACTCAATCGTTTCGCGTAGGCTTGTCCTTCACTACGCAGTGGGTCAATTTGTGCCGCGATCGCGGTCGCAGGCGGCAGACCACTCAGGCTTTCTGCTCGCAATGGTGAAGCATAAGGATTACTGCCGTCGGACTCGCTGTTGAGATATTGACTCCAGAACCACATCATCAATGCTTTGTTGAGAGGCTGAGCATTGGCATTCTCCTGGTAGGAGGGTGTGTCGAAGGCGTAATTGGTAATGGGGTAGATTAGCAGCTGATGCACGGGTATCCTACCGCCTCTGTCACGTGCCATCAGACAGGTAACAGCCGCCAAGTTGCCACCCGCGCTCTCACCACCAACTGCAACTCGATTTGGGTCGCCGTTAATTTGGTCAGCGTTCGCGATCGCCCATTGAGTTGCAGCATAGGCATCTTCCGCAGCTGCGGGAAACTTATGCTCTGGGGCTTGGCGATAGGCGACTGATATAACTATACAGTTGGCTGCATTAGTCAGCGCCCGACACGAGGAGTCGTAGGTATCCAGGTTAGCGATTACCCAGCCACCGCCGTGGAAATAAACTAGTACGGGGAAGGGTCCCTCCCCCGACGGCTGATAAACACGCGCCAAAAGGTCTCCCTCTGGTCCTGGTATGAGTATATGGCTGATATCACCGACAAATTCCAATGCAGGTTCACCGCGTTTGGCAAGTACGCCCATAACTGCGTGTGCGATCGTAGGGGCGTTGCGAGCGTTCATCGGCGACAGTTGTTGAATGGGCGGTGCGTTAAAAGAAGCAAATTCATCTAAAACAGCTTGCATTTGCGCGTTTGGCGTAGACACAGCCTCTGCCGACTTTGCCAGAAGTGGACGACTGCCAAGGGCGATCGCCGCAACCCCTGACCCCGCTAGCATGGCAAACTCTCTTCTCGATATTTTCAGCCTCACAAGCTCCTCCAAAAAGTACCACAGCAAAAGTGCAATCTAACTCTGACTGGTTTTTCCATCCAATTTCACGCACTCCGCCAGCGATCCCCTGTGAAGCCGTGCATTATTTGCTTGTTTGATACAAGTATTCCCGATCGCGCCAAGCCGGTTTTGGAATGGTGAATGAGATACAATGTGCTTGAATACACTCGCTCAATATGAGCATAGCAGCTTACCGAACTAATATTAAAAAGCTAGAGGTAATCCCTCTTCTATCGTTGGTGGGTAATGTCAGAGCTATTGGACTGTCTAAAGAAATAAATCAGTGCTAAATTAAGATGTAATTATAAATACAAATACGAAGTGCGATCGCAGATCGGGTTCATCTTTGACCTGATTGATAGCTTCAAATAAACACTGCAAGGGCATTGTCATCATGGGCGAAAAGAGTACTCGATCGAGGACTAGGCGTAATGAGTTGCCATTCCTAGTATAGGGATAGATTGCATGACAAACGCCACTAAAGCACCACTAAGAGGATTGATTCATGAGTAACTTACAACAGTATATCATTGGCTTGGTCATATATCCTGGCATGACCACACTCGATATCGTAGGACCCCAAACTGTGTTTAATGCGCTTCCCGGCATCAAGCTCCATCGTATTTGGAAAGCGCTAGAGCCGATTGAAGCGGACGACGGCATGGTGGTTGTTCCAGATACAACCTTTGCAGATTGCCCGCTTTTGGACGTGCTCTGTATCGGTGGCGGCTTGAAACAGATGGCAGTCGTAGACGATCCAGAAGTGCTTGAATTTCTCAGGAAACAGGGGAGTACCGCCAAGTTCATCACCTCGGTGTGTGGCGGATCTGTGTTTCTTGCAAAGGCAGGACTGCTGCAAGGTTATCGCGCCGCGACGCATTGGGCAATGCGGGACGAACTTGCTAAGTTGGGTGTTGAGGTCGGAACTGAGCGAGTCGTGATTGATGGCAATCGGATATCGGGAGGAGGGGTGACGGCAGGCATTGATTTTGGTCTGAAGATCGCTGAAATGCTTCGGGGTGAGGAAGCTGCCAAGATTGTTCAACTCTCGATCGAGTACAATCCTGCGCCGCCGTTTGATACGGGTTCACCCGAAAAAGCGGGACCTGAGTTAGTGCAGAAGGCGCTGTCGTTTGTTACGGGACAATTGAGGTTAGTAGTATAGCGCTACGCACTTAGATCGAAACCCGTTATTTTCTGAGAGCCTCGCTTACAAAGTGCTTTGAGCGCAGATCTCAAAAAGTAACTTGTCCTAACTCAATTATGTAGTGTCATATAGGCAGTCCGAAATGATGATAAACGCAGAAATAGATCGTGCTTCCCCACAGTGGATGCAGATTGGTTTTTATGTAACTTCAATTGTTTTTAATCTCTGCTTGATAGCTCAGGTATTAACTGTTGGGGTTGCCTACTTCGACGATCCTGGCTGGTGGACGGTGCATATTTGGCTTGTGCGAGGGTACAGTGGACTGTCGTTAGTCTTGCTGGGCGGGTCGTTGAGCCTTCCATTCTCGGGTAAAATTCGCTCGCTCGCCGCGAGTCTGCCCGTGCTGCTTGGACTCCAATTTTGTAGCATTCATCTCAAGACTCCACTTCACTTAGAGGTGCTTCATCCGCTGATTGGATTCACGTTATTCTATGTTTCTTCAAGCCTTGTTCATCATGTATCACGTGAGGTGTTTAACAAGCCAGATGCTGTCACTGAATCGTAGGAGGAACTTGTGACAATTTCAACTCAAAGAAACTCATTTTCTGGGAAAAAAATGCGATAATTTATTACACAAAACTTGAGAGTTTTTGGATTCACGTATATGCAACTAACTATTCCGATTCCTTTGATAATACCATATTCATTCCCACTATATTGTCTTCGTACTATTTCTATTTCTTCCAAAAATCTTTTATCTACCACTGTATCATCAAATATAATATAAGTATCATCAGGGATAATTAAATTTTTGACATTCTCCCAAAGTAGACGAGAAGTTAACTTTTCATCTCTTAAATAATAATTGATTTGAACGTGACTAATATGTTCTAAGTGTTCTGCTAAATTAGTAAGAGTACACTTTAGACAAATCGATCTATGACAATTTCCTTGAAGCTTCTTTTTGAAGCCATCAATAAAACTCATAGCGAACACGATCTACGCTCGCAAATCGTGCCAAAAATTGGTGAGTATTTTTCAGCTAAACGGTGGGGGCTTTTTTTCTTCGACCAACTTCCCTTAGTAGATAGCAATTTTCAGAAAATACTGAAAGTAGGGCTATCAATCGAACATAATCCTGTTGTGCGTTATTTAGTGGAGCGTCATACTCCCGTCCACGAAGCATTGGTGACGTCACCAAAGGCTTGGACAATAATTTGTCCCCGTCCCGATCATTGGCATGTGATGGCAGGACCGATCGTAAATTGCGGTCAATTAGTGGGTGTAGTAGGCTGTACCCGCGAAAAGTCAATGCCTGCCTTTGATACACAAAATTTAGCTGATTTAAGTGCCATCTGTTTGCACTTATCTATTTGGGCTGCAACAGTGCGAGCGCGAAGTGTTTCTGTTGATACAGTAATTCTGAAGGATACAGGATCGCGGCAACAATCTTTCAAAAGCGATCGCTTAACGGCTCGTGAATTGCAGATTGTAGAATTAGTGGCTTTGGGGCGAACAAACGCACAAATTGGCAATGAACTTTGGATTACTGAGAATTCCGTAAAGCAAGCATTAAAGCGAATGTTCCGCAAGCTTGAAGTTTCATCTCGTGCAGAAATGGTTGCACAGCTTTCTCAATTCAAAATCTAAAATTTAAATATTCTAGTCAAACAATTTTTATAAAATACATTCTTACCCATGCTGAATATGACAAGGAAAAATAGAAAGATGAAATCTACGCATTGTATGATAATAGACGGGCAAGATGCCCGTCCCACAAGAGCAATTAGCGCTCGTCACTCACTAGAAATACAAAGTTACACCAGTTTGAACAAAGAATACAACAGATAGTTGGTCGAAGTTCAGTCTAGGTAAGACTTTCTCAATCCACGCATCTAAAATCCACGCATGGTATTAGCCAACCAATGACTTGACCTTATTGATAATGCCATCGGGGTCAATTCCTTGATGAGGGAACTGTTCCCAAAGACCGCCGCAACCTTCATGATGAGTTCCGAGGTGAGCGAATTTGGGTGTAAATCCTCGCTCGAGTAACCAAGTTCCAAAGCGGATACCCAGTCCGTTTCGACGGCTCATGGATTCCACAACCAGTACAAAAGGTGCTGCACCGATTTTAGCAAGGGTCTCTTCATCGACAACATTGAGTGTGGGTTTATTGATTAAACCAACATCAATTCCTTGCTGCTTGAGACGTTCTACTGCATCAAGCGAGCGATACAATCCATCACCATAGCTGACGATGTAACCTGCTGTTCCTTCCCGTACAACTTCATCTTTACCAGGAACAAAGGTGTAACCTTCGCCAAACATCTCTTTGCCTTTAGTATCAAGAATGTGAGGAACTTTGGAACGGGTGGAAAAGATAAACCGCAAACCTGGATCGAAGAAGACTGCATTAACACACGCTGTCATTTGAGCAGCATCTGCAGGGAAGTAAAGCCGTGTTTCGTAGCCGTCATCCAACCCATTATCGGCAAACATATTGTTTAAACCGAAGTGACAGGTGTTATCTGCCATGTCATCAATTCCGGAGTGGGAGAAGTGACACAAAACGTTGGAATAGTTCAACCGCGCCATTGTGATTTCAGAAATACACATTTCCAAAAAGGCGCTGAAGGTACCGAAAATACCTTGCTTTCCTTTTTCCATACCAAATCCGGCGGCGGCGGAGAAGTTTCCTCTCTCCATAATTCCAGAACTGACAAAGATTTCTGGGTGAGCATCATGAATTTTTTTCAGACCGCAAGAACCTTCTAGGTCGCTATCGATACAGAGGATTTTTTCTTTGCGTTCTGTTTCGCTCATGCGACTGAGGACGGAGACGACTGCTTCGCCAAATACGCTCCGGTTGGAACCCCATTTGTCGCTGACACCAAGGAATGTGTAGCTTTGCTTGGGCTTGGGTATGCTCTTGAGGTGGTTGACAGCTTCGGTTAATCCACGCTTTTCTAGGTAAGCGATCGCTTTATCTACAGGAATCACGTCATGACCGTGGATTGAGCCTTCGATACCTTCAATTCCCACAGCCATTTTTCGCTTGTTGACTAAAGCAACAGGTCCCGACTGTGTAACTGCTGCACAAAGGCGACGGTACAGCTCGTCCAAGTCTTCGCCATCACCCTCATTGACAGTTAACCCATGACCTTCAAGTGTTTTAGCAACACTAAAACCTGGTAAATACTCTGAAGGATGTCCAGCGATAGTCACATCATTATCATCAATGATGAGTTTGATGTTAAGATTTTGAGCAACAGCCAAACGTGCTGCTTCTGCATCATTGCCTTCCTGCTGCGAACCATCAGAACCCAAGCAGACAACGACTTTGTTGGGATTAGCTAACGCCACACCATTAATATAAGGCCAAACGTGTCCCAATCGTCCGGAACTAAATTTAACACCTGGTGTTAAGCCAAGTTCGGGGTGTCCGGGTAATCTTGAATGAGCTTCGCGATAATGGACGAGACTTTCAACATCCAACTCGCCGTGCAAAACAGCCATCAGGTATTGAGTAGCAACGCGGTGTCCTGCTTCATCAAAGAAGATAGGGACAAATTTATCGGGTGCTCCTCGGAAGAATGCATCAAGAATGACTACTTCTGGTACTGTATCGTAAGCACCACCAGTGTGTCCGCCTACACCCCTAGCAGCACCTGTGGCGGTAAAGAAAACAATTGCATCGCGGCAAAGCTGAATGTTAGCTTTGAGTGTTTCTCGTTGCTCGTTAGTTAGGTTAGGATTGCTTGGGTCTAGTGCTATTTTTTTGTAAGCGCTAAGATTAATCGGAAAGCTAGCAGCTACAGCAGTAGTCATGGTTAATATTCCTGAATGTCAGTGACTTACACACCGAACCGTTGTTAAATTCGGTTCGCCGCGAAAGAAAACAGTACGTTTATAATGGACTTAGGTAAAAATTGACTCGCGTTCGCGAAGCGCAAGCCGTACCCAGCTTATCGCTCTCAAACAAATCTATTTGAGTGTACCGCGAATACGCTCTTGGGATTTCGCTCCTCACATTGATATTTTGCAACAGAACGTCAGCTATTGTTAGCAATCTTAAGACTGCTTTAAATAGCATGAAGCACTGCAAAGCTTTTTCTATGGAATGGCAACGAATTATAAATAAGTATAAATGCTTATGTGCATTATAGGCAAGAGCAATAGCAAAAAAATCTCACTCTTTGTGTTGTTCAACACAGCAATTCCCCACTACTTGTGTAAAGCGAATGGTATTTTACCTTAATCTTGCGACTTAGGGAATAGCTAGGACAGTACTTACAGCAGTTTTCAAGTAAATGAACCGTACAGTCCAAGCAAAGCTTTCCCAATCCAAAATCTAAAATCCAAAATGGTATCACCTATGAGCTATAACAAAAAAGATAGAAGCATCACACCAAGCACCTTGCTCTGTAGTCGGTAATGCCTGAACTTCTGCGATATACTCAGCCTTACACCGCTCTAACTCATCAGCTGACAGTTCAAAGACTTGATGTCCAAAAACATTCTTTGAATTAATTTGCCACAATTCTTCAGCACTGTTATTGTCAGGGGTAAAGTACCAACCAAACTGCTCTTGGATAACTTCAATATTTTCAAATCCTGCATTGTATAGCACTCGATAGCACTTTTTCAGCGCACCAAGTGGCTCGTTAGGGTTGGGAATTTGTATACCATATCTTTGGGCTACTTCTCTAAACAAAACTGACGGTGGAAAAGCTTTTTCTGCCCAAGCATTGAGTGCTAAAAGTCCATTGGGTTTAAGCCAAGAGTACCATTTTTTCAGAGCAGCCGGAATATCAGTCAAATAGCAAAGTGCTAAAGAACAAAAGATCGCATCAAAAAAGCGATCGCTAAATTCTACAATTTCTGTATCTGCTTCAAGAAACTCTGTATTTTGTAAGCCTAAACTGAATTGCTTTTGTCTGGCTTGCTCCAGCATTCCAGCAGAAATATCCACACCAATGACTTTACCTTCAACACCGACTTTTTGAGCAGCAGCAAGTGCAACTAAACCAGTCCCTGTTGCGATATCCAAGACAGTTTCTCCCGGTTGAAGGCAGGCAAATTCAAGCAAGCGATGGGCAACAGGAGCATGAAACCTACCGCGATCGTAATGAGTTCGAGAATTGAAGTTAGCTAGTAGTTTTTGCTTATATTTATCTAACTGTGTATGATTCAACATTGTCAATTGAAGTCTGAAGTCTGATACCATTTTTATGTTAGATTTACCACCCTTAATCCCTCCTTGGAAAGAGGGTAAATTTAGAGTTGATTCGTAAGGTAGGTTGGGTTTCGTTCCTCAACCCAACAATTCGATTCAATGTTGGGTTTCTCAACCCAACCTACGATGTCTTAACGTTTACTTTATGAATCATCTCTTAAATTTCCGGTTCCCTCCCCTTATCTGCGTCCATCAGCTACAGCCTGCGGTTAATTTTTTCTTTCTGTACCTCACGGTAATCGCTACAAGCTTTCACGTCAAAAGCGTAACTCCTATGTTTAATGACAGTGGTGTGGCGAAAATCAATTGGGTAAAAACTTATGGAAATTTGGGTGAATTTAGAATTTGAGGACGGCGATTTCTAAGAAGGATTTAGTAAAATACTACTTAAGATAGATGCTTTTGATAAAACCAATGATTCCACGAGAGCGCAAGCACAAATTTCTCATCTCAAACGCATTGCAGAAACCTTGCGACAAGACTGGCTTTTCAAAAAAACAGGTAGCCCCCTAAAACAGTATCTACAGAAGTGTACGACCATACCACAAATGATTACACTCCCAACCCAAAACTCCCTCATCATAGCGATCGCAACAGAGGAAAATCATGCCATTCAGCTAGAATTTAGTGAAGCTCCTGACAAAGCATTTAAAGTAGAAATTAGCTATCAAGATGCTGTTGTCATACAGGAGTTCGTGCAGTAAAGTCTTGGTTGTTTAGTTGCTTGTGGTTTCGTACTTTACAAAAGTGAGAATTGCAGCGACCAGATCCCTGACTTCTTGGAGAAGTCGGGATGTAACTGTTCGCAAATGATTTATTAGCTCGCGATCGCCACATCAATTCGACTTAGCTAGCACGTACACTTGTATTAATCTCACTGACAATTTCTTGGAAAGACACAGATTCGAGAACAGATAGAAGATTCACCGCTTTAGCCACTAGATAGGGTCTGTCTTCATACTCATCCTTACTTGGCAGAACAATCTGAATTGCTTTTCCGCGATCGTCAACACCCTTTTCAAACAAGAGTAATCGTGGATTGGGATGGTTAATGGCTGCCCAGTGATTTTGCTGAAGGTAACGAACCACTTCAGCCACATGAAGCTCTTGAATTTGGGGATAGTTTGACAGAACTTCAGGGGTCATCACCATTCTCCTGTTTTGACTCTTTCTATTAAGGTTAACAAAGATTCTGGGGTGAGGCGCTGCGATCTTGAAATTCGGATTCTGACAGACTGGCGGTTTTCGCTAAGGTTGCCACTGAGGTATTCCCAATAGCGAGTTCGATGGCAATGAGTGGGGGAATGTATTCTCGCCAAAAAACATAGGAACGACGCATTTTGCCATCCAGCATTGGCGGTACACCAAGTACGTAAAACCAATCGGGTGCTTCGGCTCCTTTTTCTGGTGGTTCGCCTAAATGATCTTCAACCATCCAAACAAATCCCCCACTGTTAAGTGGAAATCTTTCACTAAATCTGGAACAGGTAAAACCTCTTCTGGTTGCTCTAACAGTTCTGGTTGTTGTCCCGGTGGGTAAACTAGCACGGACTTTTCACTAGGATCGACCAACCAACCTAATTTACTGCCATATTTTAAGCAGTGTAATATCTTTCCAGTCACCTTGGTTTGGCTTTGGTCTGGTGAGAGAATTTCAATTGTCCAGTCTGGCGCAACCGCGAATACATTAGCAACATCCCCATTTTCATCAAGAGGAATTCTTTCCCAAGCAAATACCACTACATCTGGAACGATTGAGCGTCCACCAAAGGTACACCTTAATTCAGGGAAAGCCCTAGCAATACGCTGAGTTTTTGCTACGGTATTAATGTTTGTAACGAGTTCACCTTGAAGAGTACTGTGTTTTCCTTGGGGCATAGGTTTTTGAATGATTTCACCATGAATGTATTCACTTGCAGGTTTAGTTTCTGGGAGTTTCAGAAACTCTTCCAAGGTCAGTGTTTGCGTTGGTGCTTGTACCATATGCGTTACCTGTGAATCCAGCGATTGTATCGATCGCTCGTCGCTACCTACTCTAACGTATCTGGGTCAATACCCATTGCTCGTAACCGTTCTGCTAGTTGTGTAGCTTTTCGCTCTACAGCGAGAGATCTTTGTCTTTCTTGCTCAGCCCTCTGTCTTTCTTGCTTAGCTCTCTGTCTTTCTTGCTCAGCAATTTCATTGCCAATTAGCAACAGGTTACCATTTGTATCCCACCAGCGTAACCAGAGCTGCTCTGGATTATTCAAGTAACTCCCTCGCCATAGTCCTAGTTCCACTCCTAAAGGTGGAATGGGATAATGATTTCGCTCATTGGGTTGCAGCTTTTGGTATGAAAAATCTACCAAGTGATAAACCTCCAACTTGGCATTATTGATTTCATAGATAGCATAGTAAGGAATTCTGATAATTTGTTGATATACCCAAAATTTACCAGGCTTCGCACTTTCTCGACGACGGGCGAGGGATAGAGGAGTCGCATCTCGTTCTTCATCGCCATTGCCACTTGCTAGTTCTATAGCAATGAGTGGGGGGATGTATTCCCGCCAAAAAACATAGGAACGACGAATCTTGCCATCAAGCATTGGTGGTACACCAGGTACATAAAACCAATCTGGTGCTTCGGCTCCTTTTTCGGGTGGCTCAGTCTCTCGCCAATATATACCACAGTCTTGACCAATGCAGTACTGTCCATCTGGATGCAGTTGTTGCAAAACAGGAGTGATGGAGTCAGTCAAAATCAGACATTGAGGATGTTCTTGAAAATTTTTCACAAACGAACCATCTGACTCTGGCAATTGAGTATGGTCGGGAAACTGAGGTGGTATATCAATTTCAGTAAATATTTCACTCATGTTCTTAACACAATAGCAACTATTATTAACTATCCTGCACCATATCTCAAGGATTCAAGCATCGAAATTGAAGGGTTTTCCCTTTAGAATAAAGCGAAAGCCTTAAAATAGGTGCAAACCATTATGTAATCGTCTTGCCTACTTGCAACCATCCAAACAAATCTTTTACTGTTAATTCCAATGCTACCGAATCACAGAACAGGTAAAATATCCTCTGGTTGCTCCGACCAATCTAATTAAATTACTCGATAATGCCACCGCCTAAAACCTTTTCTCCGTCATACCATACTGCTGCTTGTCCGGGGGTAATGCTGAACTGGGGTTCGTCAAATACTATGCGGACGCGAGAGTTTTCTAAAGGAATCACTGTTATTGGTACGGGTGTTGACCGATACCGGACTTGTGCTTCGGCTCGAATAGGGCTGGATGGTTCGGCTATAGATATCCAGTTGACTTGACTTACCGTGCATTCTGGCTGAGTTGCTTTTGTACGATCGCCCACAACCACGCGGTTATTCACTGCATCTAGAGAGATGACATACAGTGGTTCGGCGGCGGCTATCCCTAAGCCTTTTCGCTGTCCGATTGTGTAGTGATGGACACCATCGTGCTGTCCCAGAACTTTCCCTGTACTATCTACAATATCCCCTGTTTTGGGCGCAAGATATTTATCAAGAAATGCTCGCATAGAACCGTTACTCTCTACCAAGCATAAGTCTTGACTTTCTGGCTTATCAGCAGTTTTCAAACCGTGTTCTGCGGCAATGCGACGGGTATCAGCTTTGTGCATTTCCCCAAGAGGAAACACGGAACATGATAGTAAATCTTGTGACAAGTCATAAAGAAAATAGGACTGGTCTTTATTGCGATCGACAGCTCGCAACAGTTGGTAACGTCCGGTTGTTTCATCGTACTGAATGCGGGCATAATGACCTGTGGCAATGCGATCGCATCCTAAATTTTCGCGAGCGTACTGCAACATGGGACCGAACTTCACTGTTTTATTGCACTGCGAGCAAGGTAAAGGTGTAATCCCCGCGCTGTAACCATTTACCAAGAAATCAACGATATTTGTTTGAAAGACATCCCGAATATCAACAACATGATGGGGAACGCCTAGCTGTTCGCAAATATAAGCCGCATCTATCATACCCTCAGAGCAACATTGACCCTTTCCTTTCATCAACCAAAGGGTCAAACCAATTACTTCATAGCCTTGAGCGTGCAGAATGGCTGCTGCGGTGGAACTATCAACGCCGCCTGAAAGACCTACTACGACTTTGTTCATCTCCGTATATTGCGATCGCTATTGACCGCTTCCAATATAGATAGAATTTTGCACCTCGCGCCTAACTTTTGGTAGTTTCTTCGCGATCTGCAAAGCGGTATCTCAAGCGTACCAAATTTGATGCTCTCTCGCCCACCTAACTTAAGAATAAAGTGGTGAACGATAGTGATTAGTGGTTATTGGTTAGTTGTTGGTCATTGGTCAGGCAGTTAATAATGTCTATACTATATAAGTAAAGCTAGTTTCGTGCTAAATTCATGGAAAGTCTAAACGTTAAAGAAGAAGCTCGAAAGTTGATAGAAAGATTGCCAGAAGACTGTACATGGGACGATTTAATGTACGAAATTTATGTTAGGCAAGTAGTTGAGGCTGGGCTTGCTGACAGTAAAGCTGGTAGAGTTAGATCTGTACAAGACGTTCGGGCAAAATTTGGAATACGAGAGTGAAAGTTTTTTGGACTGATACAGCTGTAGAAAATCTGTCTGCTATTTATACTTACGTTTCACAAAACTCACCTCAGTATGCGGCTAGAGTAGTTGACCGTATAACTAGACGTTCGGAGCAAATTATTAATTTTCCTCTGTCTGGTCGGATTGTACCGGAATTCAAAACTGAGCAAATTCGTGAAGTTATTGAAGGTTCATATCGAATCATATATTATATAAAGCCCGAACAAATAGAAGTGCTAGCTGTAATACACGGTTCACAGCAAATCAACCAATAAATTTGATGTTTGAAGACGATCCAGCTAAGCGTTTCTGACAAAGCTGTAACAACTATACTGCCATCAATACCAGTTTGACAGTTTCTTCGCGATCTGCAAAGCGGTATCTCAAGCGTACCAAATTTGATGCTCTCTCGCCCACCTAACTCAAGAATAAAGTGGGAAGAATAAAGGATAAAATATGAAATATCTCTCAATAAAGGGGTATATCGCTTAAATTTCGACTAATTCCATTGTTTCTGCTGACAAGAGGGGAGTAGGACAGTAAACCTACTCAAAAATGTTGTATTTTTGATACTCTATACTTTTCCAGCGAGCGTACAAATAAATATGTCGAAAAAAATACAAAGTAGGAGCGCAACATCTTTCAGTGTTTATTGTCTGTCTTTTCTTTTGGGAGGATGGATAGCAATACTACTGCCATTAACTTCTGCAAAAGCTCAGGATGAAAATTACCCTCCCCCCCCACTTCCTGAAAACATTCAGGAATATGGCGTACCCCAGGAATTCGACCGGAGGTATCCAGACAACAGACGGTGCTATCGTATATTAGTGAGTAGAAGTAACGGACTAAATCGAGTTCGACAAGTAGTCAGCGATGCTTTCTTTTATGGGAATGCCATCCAAGCCGGATATGGGTGTGGAGAAGCTCGTATGCGGGGGCTAACTAGTAGGTTAGTATCCAATGGTTTAAGAGGCGTTAGAGCTATTGAGGTTTCAAATGGTGAGATTATCGATGACAGACCTTATCCAGATAGACCCTATCCGGGTAGAAGATGCGGTTACAGTGATAAATGCTACTATGTAGTCGTTCCTGCTATTTCTCAAGACTTGCGCGATCTTGAAGGACGGATTAGAGGATTAGTCAGGTACGGAGAATATGTAGAAGCTAGAAATGAGCCACGGGGCGAACACGTGAGAGTTGGACCTTTTGAAGAGCGATCGCAAGCAGAAAGTTTAAACAGGTATCTCCGAAATCGAGGAAATTTATCAAATGCCAGAGTTTATTATGGCAAATAGGGATTGGTGATTGGGGATTGGGGATTTTGAAGTAATCTAAAATTTAAAATCCAAAATTATATGGGTAGACAAGAACTGATTTCACAGGTAGTTGTCACCGCACAACAAATGCGGGACATCGAAGAACGTATCTTTGCTGGGGGAATGCCTATAGCAGCTTTGATGGAAAAAGTAGCAGGATTAATTGCCAATCGCATCCAAAGAATAACGGTAGAAGAGAATACCTACTCCCCCCCCTTCTCCCCTTCCCCGCCACTCCCTCTCCCCCAGTCCCCAGTTTCCAGTCCCCAGTCCCTCTCATTCCGTATTGGAATTCTCGTCGGTCCCGGTCACAATGGTGGTGATGCTTTAGTCGTTGCTCGCGAGTTGTATTTTCGCGGTTATGAAATTGGTATTTATTGTCCTTTCTCCAAACTTAAAGAATTAACTTCGCAACATTTACAGTACGCTCAAAGTATAGGTATTCCTTGTTACTCGTCAATTGAGCAACTAGCGGATTATCACCTGTTCGTTGATGGGTTGTTTGGATTTGGCTTGGAAAGAGCGATCGCAGATCCTATTGCGACAACTATTAATCGACTCAATGAATGGCACAAACCAATTATCGCCATCGATTTACCTTCTGGATTGCATACAGATACTGGGGAAGTGTTGGGAACTGCAGTTCGTGCGACTCATACCCTTTGTTTGGGTTTATGGAAGCTTGGTTTATTGCAAGACCATGCTTTGGATTATATTGGCAAAGCAGAATTAATAGATTTTGATATTCCATTGGCTGACATACACGCCATATTAGGCAAATCGTTAAGTATAAAACGTATTACAAGAACAACTGCGCTTTCTACTCTTCCTTTACCTCGTCCACCAGTTACCTACAAGTACAAAGAAGGACATCTGCTACTGATTTGTGGTTCGCGTCGTTATTCTGGAGGAGCATTACTCACTGGGTTAGGAGCAAGAGCAAGTGGTGTGGGGATGCTTTCTATTGCTGTACCAGAATCTCTCAAGTCTATAATGGTGGCACAGTTACCCGAAGCACTGATTATTGGGTGTCCGGAAACTGAGTCAGGAGCGATCGCGCAACTTCAACTACCAGAAAATACTGACCTCAGTAAATTTAATGCTATTGCCTGCGGTCCCGGTTTAACAAGAGATGCTAACCCAATATTACAAGAAGTTTTAGACAGCACAGCTCCTTTGGTTCTTGATGCCGATGGCTTAAATATCTTAGCAGATATGGGGACTATTCCTACATTACAAAAACGGCAAGCACCTACAATACTGACTCCCCATGCTGGTGAATTTAAGAGATTATTTCCCGATATTTCCGATCCCAATCGAGATAGAGTCAAAGGAGTCAAAGAAGCAGCCGCACAAAGTACTGCAGTCGTGTTGTTGAAAGGAGCGAGAACTGCGATCGCGAATCCTCAAGGTACAGTTTGGCTCAATCCTGAAAGCACCCCAGCATTAGCAAGAGGAGGTAGTGGGGATGTATTAACCGGGTTACTTGGCGGATTGATAGCTCAAGCTTCTTCTAAGAATATTTTTATAGAAGATATTACTGCAACTGCAGCTTGGTGGCACTCTCAAGCAGGAATTCTAGCAGCACAAGAGCGAACAGAGTTAGGCGTAGATGCACATACTCTCACGCAGTATTTAATACAAGTGTTGCGTTAAGAAAAATGCATTCTCAGGCGGAGCCTGGGAACGAGATTGCACTCAAAACATCTCAAAAACATTTCATTTCTTGTGGGGTGGGCGTCCTCGCCCGCCCTACTGTGTAAATTCAAAGCGCAACAACTTACTATGTAAATTCAAAGCGCAATAGCTTACATCTTGCCATGTTGCAAGACTTGCTGAAGGTGATGACGGATTTCTTGTGCATGCTCGATGTCAGCCTGACGCAACTTCTGGAATAGTTCTACACAAGGTTGAGAACCTGCTTGCTGTGCATCGTTGATATAAGTTTCGTAAGCTTTGATGGCTTCCGCCTTGTTATGCAAAACGGTGAGAAAGTCGTATTCCAGGTTGCTTACGGGATTCTGGGTTTGAGTATTGTTTCCTGGTGTTTGAACCATGAGATTTACCCTCCTATTGGTTTCTTATTCTCTTATTCCCTTCTACTTGCCTGAAGGAAGGTCTTCATCTGTCCAAAAGAATACCTAACTTGGAAAATTGGTCACTGGTCACTGAATTACTAGTCACTGGTCACTGGTCACTGGTCACTGGTCACTGATTACTGGTCACTGATTACTGGTCACTGGTCACTGAATAGCGTCTTGAATGGAATTCGCTTTCCTGGTACATATCTTCGTGATGTTTAATAGGACACACCTTAGTATTGGCACTTATACAATCCATATGGGGTGTTTTAGCGCACACTATCAATAGTCCACCTAAAATTAGCAATAAACAACAAATGGCTGCAGCTTGAATCCAAGAAATTTCTAATGCACCATGAACCACAACTTCTCGCAATAAAGACACAATTGTAACTTCTACTGCAACTCCAACTGAAATACTATGCTCTTGTAAATAAACCATGAGCAATCGGAACAACTCAACCAAAATCAAGATAAACAGTATTTTGGCTGTCACATGTTTATAATCTACTGATTGTGTGAGAGCAGTTGCTATCCCCCATAACTGAACGAGCATAACGGCAAATAAACCCAAACACAAAATAATCACGATTAAATCTTGGAAAGCTTCCATATTGCGAACTATCCAGTGTCGGTCAATCCAGCGATTGGAGAATAAGAATTGGCTCTTGAGGCGCTTTTTCATGAGCATGACATTACCACTTAAGAAAGGATAAAGGATGAAGGATAAAGGATGAAAAATTTCTCCTTCATACTTCATATTTACGGATATAAGCCCCTAATTTTGTTCATAAAGGATACAAATTGGAAACAAAAATTAGACTAATTTTTGGTTGAAATCCAGTCAAAATAAGACTTACTCAATCCCAAATCTAAAATCTAAAATCCAAAATTGTATGAGACAGCGTTTGTAGCGATACATTATTGTTTCAATTCCCAAATTTTTATTATGGGAACTTTACTTCATACTTTACACTTTATTCTTTCACCTAGCGCGGTTGATAATTAAAATTTTGCGGATTATTTAAATTTTGTGTCTGTTGCAACAATTGTGAGGCTTGGTTTGCCCACCGTGAATTTCCTTGAGCTTTGTATAAATCTCTGGCGTATTGTAATACTTTTACAGCGTCGGAATATTGTCTTAATTGTATAAAAGCTAATCCCGCTCCATAATAAGCATTTGCATAATTAGAGTTCCCTTCTGCTGCTTTTCTAAAAGCTTCTAATGCATCTTTGAATTTACTTTGACTGAATAAAATTGTTCCCAAATTGTAATGAGCTTCTGAATATTTGGGGTTGATTTTGACCGCTCTGCGAAAGACTTCTTTTGCTTTATCTGTTTTCCCTTGTTGCAAGTAGCACAACCCTACATGGTAAGCTGGTTCGGGTGCATTGGGGCTAAATTCCATTGCTTTCCTAAAGGATGGTATGGCTCTTTCCCAATTTCTTTGTTGCTCGTACACTAATCCTAAGTTGTAGTGCGCTATCCCTAGTTTGGGATCGATTTCTATTGCTCGCCGCAAATAATCTCCTGCTTGTTGCAGATTGGAACCTTCTAGGAGCGATCCACCTAAGTTAGCGTAGGCTAGGGCAAATTTAGAATCTGCTTGTGTGGCTTTGTAAAATGCATCTGCTGCTGGTTGTAACTGTCCGATTTGTCGCAGTGCTAGCCCCAAGTTGTAATGTGCTGGGGCTAAATTAGGATCGAGTTCGGTGGCTTTGCGAAATAATGCGATCGCATCTGTAACTCTCCCCACTTTTATTGCCTGTAACCCTTGGTCTAAATACTCTGGAGCACCGCTGTCAACGTATTGCGTGAGTAGAGAGGGAGTGGGAGAGGGGGGACTCGGGACCCCCTCTGGGGATAGGGGGGAAAGGGGGAGAGCGCTGGAGTGGGAGATAAAGCTTTCGGTAACTAATATTAGACTTACTAGGATAGCAAGACGATACCTAGAGATACAAGTAGCCCTCTTCAAGCTACCCCCCTTAGTCCCCCCTTGGAAAGGGGGGAGATTGAATCTCCAGTTCCCTCCCCTTTCCAAGGGGAGGGTTAGGGTGGGGTAAGACATAAGCTCAAACTCAGGTTTTGTCACATTCCCAAAATATTCTTGAAGTTGCGTAAGTAGATAGGTGAGCAAACGAACTGTATAAAAATATGTAAACACGTTAAAACCCTTACAAATGACTAATGACAAATGACCAATGACAATCGACACTTTTGTTACATTCACTTTACAAACTTTTGGTTTCAAAGGGATTAATTCATATAAGTTTAGTTTCATACATAATTGTTTGTAATATTTAATTTTTATTCGGTAAAAGATTACAAGAAAATACGATTTTAATCGGTGTCTCTTAAAGAGGAGATAATCTCAAATTAAAGACCGCATAATCTTTTGAAGAAACGACTTTTGAAGCCTTAATTACTTAGAATAACGCGGCTAGAAACAACTAGTGGCTAGGGAGGATTTATGAACGAAAAAGTCAAATCGGGTTCGCGGAATGTGGCAATTGTTGGTCCATATTTAAGTGGAAAAACTACGTTGCTGGAAAGTTTGTTGTTTGTGACAGGGGCAATTTCGCGCAAAGGCACCATTAAAGATGGCAACACTGTGGGAGATAGTGCTGCTGAATCACGCGATCGCCAAATGAGTGTGGAAGTTAGCACTGCTTGCACTGAGTATAGCGATATTCGTTTCACATTTGTGGACTGTCCTGGAAGTGTAGAATTTGCTCAAGAAACTTACAACGCTTTAATGGGCGTAGATGCAGCAATTGTTGTTTGCGAACCCATCACCGAACGAGTCTTAACTCTTGCGCCTCTGTTTAAATTTCTGGACGACTGGGAAATTCCCCATCTCGTCTTTGTTAATAAAATGGATCGGGCGAATATAAACGTTCTAAATACGCTACATGCTCTCAAAGCCGTTTCTAGCCGTCCCCTAGTTGCACATCAATATCCCATCATGCAAGGGGAAGCACTGATTGGCTTTATTGACTTAGTGAGCGAACAAGCGTACAAATATCATCCCGGTGCGCCAGCTGACCCCATCCCTTTCCCGGAAGAACTTAAAGAGGAAGAACATATCGCACGAGCCGAAATGCTCGAAGCTTTGGCAAATTTTGACGACCATTTACTAGAAGAACTTTTAGAAGACATCGAACCGCCTCAAGAAGAAATACTCCAAGACCTGAAAATGGAATTGGGAGCAGATTTAGTCGTACCCGTTTTCTTTGGCGTTGCAGAACAAGATTATGGCGTGCGTCCGCTTTTACAAGCCTTGGTTAAGGAAGCCCCCGAACCGGAAGCTACAGCAGAACGTCGCTTGAAAGGTCAATCGAGTAAGTCACCTCTAGCGCAGGTTCTCAAAACTTACTACACTCCCCAAGGTGGCAAAATATCTTTAGTACGGGTTTGGCAGGGTAAACTCACTGACGGAATCGTACTGAATGGCGTTCGTGCTGGTGGTCTTTATCGCCTCATGGGACAACAGCAGGTGCAGGTCAATGAAGCTTGTGCGGGTGACATCATTGCTATCAGCCGTTTGGAAGGTATTAAGACAGGAGATACAATTTCTTGCGATTCACAATCTGTCACAGCGTTACCTAAAGCCGAGCACCTCGAACCCGTCTATGCCCTCGCTATTACTCCTGAAAAGCGCAATGATGAGGTGAAGCTTAGCAGTGCAATTACTAAATTGCTGGAAGAAGATTGTTCTCTGGCTTGGGAACAGCACGGGGATACTCATGAAGTGATCCTTTGGGGTCAAGGCGAGATTCATTTGCAAGTAGCCTTAGACCGTTTGCGCCGTAAGTATAACTTACCCATGACTACGCACTTACCGCAAGTGCCTTATAAAGAAACAATCCGCAAACCTGTGACATCAGTACACGGTCGTTACAAGCACCAAAGTGGCGGTCACGGACAGTTTGGTGATGTTTATCTAGATATCCAACCATTGGCGCGGGGTGAGGGTTTTAACTTTAAGGAAACTATTGTTGGCGGTGTTGTTCCCAAACAGTATATCCCTGGCGTGGAGATTGGGGTGCGTGAGTTTCTGACACACGGTCCTTTGGGTTTCCCTGTAGTGGATGTCTCGGTGACTCTGACGAATGGTTCTTACCATACTGTTGATAGTTCCGAACAGGCGTTCAAGCAAGCGGCTCGTGTTGCTATGCAAACAGGAATACCTAAGTGCGAACCGACTCTACTAGAACCTATTGTTCGCGTTGAGGTTAAGACTCCTAATGAATTTACTGCTAAAGTCTTGCAACTCGTGACTGGTAGACGGGGGCAGATTTTGGGTTATGAAGGTATCGGCAATTGGCACGGTTGGGATAGTGTTGTATCGTATTTACCACAATCAGAAATGCAAAACTTTATTGTGGAATTGCGATCGCTGACTCTTGGTGTTGGTTCTTTCCATTGGGAGTTTGACCATCTCCAGGAGGTTCCTGATAAGTTAGCCGAGCGCATTCTCGCTAGTAGTAATGGTAATGGGGGGAATGGTAAATAGTTTTTAACCGCAGCCTTAGAGGATGTTTTAAAAGTCCTCTTATCGGTAGCAAAACGTTCGATATCCCCCTAAATCCCCCTTTTTAAGGGGGATTTTGCTTCTATTTCCCCCCTTTTTAAGGGGGGCTAGGGGGGATCGATAAGTGACTAAAATCACAGCCAACCACTTTTCAAACAACCTCTTAACGCAGATGGACCTTTACGCTCTCGACTAAGCGAGGTCAAAGCGATCGAGGTTCATCACCTTGTCCCACGCTGCCACAAAGTCATGCACAAATTTCTGCTGCGAGTCCTTAGATCCGTAGACTTCCGCGAGAGCGCGTAGCTGAGAGTTTGAACCGAAGATGAGGTCAACACGGGTAGCGCTCCACTTGAGTTCGCCTGTTCTGCGATTGCGCCCCTCGAACTCATATTCATCTTCAGTGGTCGCCTTCCACGTCGTGCCCAGGTCAAGCAGGTTCACGAAGAAGTCATTGGTCAACGTCTCTGAGCGATCGGTGAAGACGCCGTGTTTGGACGCTCCAAAGTTCGCACCCAGGACGCGCAAACCGCCCACGAGAACCGTCATCTCAGGTGCTGACAGGGTCAGCAATTGCGCCCGATCGACTAGCAACTCCTCAAGCGATTCGCTGTGTTTGCCGCTAGAGTAGTTGCGGAACCCGTCTGCGG
>NZ_BAACAP010000213.1:0-84384 GCF_045865695.1 Scytonema hankhaensis NUACC26 | reverse complement strand
GGGTAAATCCCAATAAGGCACAGCAGACGTAAATGAAAAAGTAAACCACACAGCAGGTGATGGGATTATAGCCAAAGGAAATAGCCAGGAGATAGATAAAGAAGAGGCTGAGCCAGAAACAAATGACGGCAGCCAGACTGAGCGCGATCGCCCTTCCCCGTGTCGGTTGAACGAGCATTATAACTAGGGCAACCATAATAACTTCAGCCCCTGTCTCATAGGCAGAAGGATAGGGGAAATCGACATGGTGAACAATGGCGATTACCATTCCGATCGCAATGCCCATACCCACAATTTCGAGCGCCCGCTTCATCGGTATAGACGTGCGCTTCGGGAAGGTCAAGAGTCTCCTTCGCTGATGGGTTGCAGCAACATTCACTTTATAGAGCAGTCGATTTTGCAGCGATCGCAACTCCTGGGTAAATTGGATCAGAAGCTGGAGCAATTGAAAGAATTGTAACGTTTCTGAGGTGCTGTATTGACTAATTTCTCCGGTGGAGCGCAGGTAATTAAGTTTATCTTTGATAATGGCTAAGTCTTGCTCTAGTTCAGAGCGATCGTGATTGAAAGAATGGGACGTATTGGCGATCTGCGCTTCGCAGCAGCGCTTCGCTATCGTGCTTAACTCATCACAGCTTTCTTCCAGATGTTGAGCAAACTGATTTAATTCAACCCTAAACTGACGGGCTAACGTTTGCTCATTTCGATCGACAAGAGCCAGCATATCTGCCAATTGCCGGGAAAGCTGGCTTTGATTCGTCAAAATTGCACTCCAATTCTCCTCTGTTAGTTTCTGACTCTGAAATTCAGACGTGGCTTTTGTCAGGGTTGTCAGGCTGGCTTGTGTGGTTTTTGTCAGCCGAGCGAGTAGCGAGGCTGGCGGCACGAAGGCGGGAAGAACGGGAGTATGATTATTTTCGGTGTTCTCTAACTGGGAAGACATGGCATACTGATTCACGATTAAGTGAAACAAACGGGGTACACTTTGCAAAAATTGTTTTAAGTTTCTGGTTAACTCAGTGCGAGTATCCTGTCGCCAAAAGAGCAGGGCTACGGCAATTCCTACCGAAACGCCAATCGAGTTATCAATCAGACGCGATTTTAGATACAGCCATATATCTTGCTGATTTGATGTCCCAACTGCTCTCATTGCAATCAGCGTTCCCAGCAATGTTGCTTGAGAATAGGCTGCTTGCCAGCGATAGGTTTCACAAATTAAGGCAGATAGGATGAAAGTAATCGGCGGAATGATAAATAAGCCTGAGCCATAGAGACCAAATGAATTCACCAAGATAGCAGCGATGAATCCGCCCAAGGCACTGCCGCCGACCCGTCCCAGACCCGCGATGATTGCACCCCCTGCGGCGGGTTCAATCAGAACAGAGACATAGCCAAAAACGGGATAAACGTAGTTATCCAATAGATCTGCCCGATGCCAGAAGAAGCTACCCAATAATCCGGCACCAAGTGAAAATTTCAATCCCTGTTTGACGATCGTTGAGTACTGAGTATCCAAGGAATTTGTTTCTCCTCTAAACTTCAACCGGAAATGTGACCCATCGGATCGTTTTCGAAATTGTAGGACGATCTTTTATTCACTCGTTGATTGCGCGTTCAATAGAATAGAGCAGTAGAGCAAAGAATGTGACTAACCAGAACCAAAGCTGAGGCGGTTCACTGAAGACGATCGAGACGAAAACGATCGCCGCCGCAATCACCCACCACTTCAACCACCAATCCCACCACTTCGCCCGTCTATTAGAATGTTGCATAGCATGAGGCTCCAATTAAAGATTAGTATCCGTATACTCCCGTAATCCAACGAAAAGCGGGAGTTAAGTAACTGAACAGCGATCGCTCCTCAATTACAGCTTTGACATCGGCAGTTGTCCCGTCTGTAATTGCTCTGGGCGCTCCCTTACCTTCAGTCCACTTAAAGCCACTGGGTGTATGAGGGTCAGTTTGGAGTTCCAGGAGCACCTTCGTCACGCTGGCGTTTATCGGTTGAGGCTTATCGCGATCGTCCTTATCTCGTCCCAGTAAGAGCTTCTCTGCCAGATCCTGGCTACCTACCACACTGGATAATTCAGATGCGGTGACTGGCTGTTGAGCTACTTCAATGACCTTTGCAATGATGCCGCCATACCGTTCGCGCTCGTACAGATCGGGAATCACTTCTACTTCCATTCCTGGCGCTAACCGCTTCGCATCGCCAACTTTAAACAGCGCTACCACATTCGTTTTGGCATTGGGGTTATCGACTGCCAGCCTGCCGATGCGACCACTCGGAGGCACTACTTCACCTGAATTGACAGAAATTTCCTCAACTTTACCGTCGTAAAGACTCACTACCTGGCTATTGGCACGAATTCCGGCTTGTAAGGTATTAATGTCTCGTTGCTGGTCGGAGATCGCATTATATCGAGTGACATCACTGACGGTATCTTGCAGGTCGATGCCGCGCTTCTCAGTCGCCAGCTCCTCATTCGCTGCCATCAGGGTTTGTATCTGTGCCCGCAAGCTCTCATCCTCTCCCTTAAGACGATCGAGAGCTACTTGCGTCTGATTCACAGAATTGGCAACTTCTTGTTGACTGAATTGAAAGTAATAGGACTGAAAGCCAATGCGGGGTACAGCACCCTCTACTACTAGTTTGTTGTAAGCAGACAGTCTCTCATCCGTAGATGCTTTAAAGCTATGCAGGTACTTAAGGTGATCGAGGTACGCTTCTCGCTGGCTCTGATTGCTCGCCAATTGCACCCGCAGCGATTCAATCTGACCCAAATTTGCCTGACGCTTCTGTGCTACAGCGATTGAATTGAGTTGACTACGATTCGTTTGAACAGAACCAATTTGGTGGTCTTGTGCCTTGAGATCTGCAAGGCGATCGCGCTTGGATTGCAATTCTGTCTCCAGTTCAGGAAACTCCATCGTTGCTAATAGTTGCCCTTTCTTGACAGAATCACCTGGTCGAATATTCAACGCCAATACCCGACCCCCTTCACGCGGTTGAATCGCAACGCTGGAGCGAGGAATCAAAATACCTGCCCGTCCCTCAGCCCGATTGGGAATCTTCCCAAACACTCCCCAAAGGACAAAGGCGATGAACAGCACTCCAACCGGAAGTAATCGCAGCCGAATTTCCCCGCTCTTTTCAACCGCGTTTAGCTCTTGAAGTCCCGACTCAGACCGATCGGGTTTAATTTCGGGTTTATTCTTGTCCTTAGTTTCAATGCGAATAGTAGTCATAGTCAATTCTAGTAGGTTAGTCTACGGACGAAAACCTTGCTATGGATTCAATATAGACAATTGACCCTCTGTTGTCGTCCACTCTGGGTTGACATTTTTGTTCAATCGAGTGATGGATAAACCTGTCCATCTCGTAGTGGAAGGTTGTCTCCAACTTTAGTTGAAGTCTAAAGCCAATCTAAAGGGGAAAAGGTAAAGGTTCACTCCCCTTCTCCTTTTCCCCACTTACAAACTGACAATTCCACGCTTAATAGCAGTAATCACGGCTTGTGTGCGCTGAATCTTGTAGGATAAAGAGTCCTCTCATACTCAAAAGCACCGCGATAGATTTGAATCGGTTTAAACCCGCGCCCAACATTTATCTGCGGAAATCCGCAGATACAAAACTTTATAATCCTTTATGCGATAAGCGGAGCTTAACTGTAGCAACCTGTAATACTAATCGCTCAAACCTGCAATCAGGGCTTTTCCAAACCAGGATTATTTGCAACTCTAATTACGCTTCAGCCAGGATTAATTGTAACTGAACCAGGATTAAATGCAACCAACCTGCAATCATCGGTTTCAGCCAGGATTATTTGCAACTATAAATTCTGTTTTTGAAGATTACGTTCTCAAGCGGCTTAGAGTGGCAGTCCTGCCGCTAGCATTTGAAGAGTGCAACTCACGGGCAAGTGTAGGATCGAGTTGCCCACTAAACAGCGATTTAATTTCACTTTTGTTTGGCATTGAACTGTTCCGCCAAGCCCCTCACATTGTAGCCGTGCCCGGTTAAGGTGGGTTCCAAATCGACCGTTTTCTTTACTGCTCATTGCAGTTAATCTTGGCTGAAGCACAATTGTAGTTGCAATTAATTGGCTCTTTCGGAAAGGGTATGCTAATGTTCATTCTGAACAATTTAGTCGGGTGTAAGTAGCCCAAAAGCTTTAAAAATCGGTTAGTCTACCTTACAGATAGCATACTCAAGCCTGAGTAGCCGATTAATTCGGCTTGAAAAACACCTTGATTGCAGGTCGCTACAGCTAGGTTAGTGATAATTTCAAGAAGGGAAAGCACGAGAGATGCAAGCAATGAACGTTCAAATCGTCCATTTTTCTGAGACTAAGGTGGCAGCTATAGAACACTGTGGGCCGCCGCATCTCGAATACGAGACTGTTCAAAAGCTCATGGAATGGCGGCGGGCAAATCGACTGCCTCCCGCTCGCCACCGTAGTTACGGAATTCATTACAACGATCCACGCAGTACACCGCCTGAGGAATATCGAGTGGACTTCTGCATCTCAGTGGAAAATGACATTCTGGCGAATCCGCAAGGCGTGGTGAACAAAATCATTCCGGGCGGTCGCTGTGCTGTGATGCGGCATTTGGGTTCGCGCGAGAACGTATCACCGGCATCCTACCTTTACGAGGTCTGGTTTCCCAATAGCGGGGAAGCGCTGAGAGACTTCCCGATCTTTTTTCACTACGTCAACGTCGGACCCCATGTACAGGAGCACGAGATGATTACAGACGTGTATCTGCCATTGCGCTAACAGTTCTGAACACCATCTTGTTTCGCCAACGGTAGATGTCGTTGAAAAATCCGGTGTTGCATAGATGTGGGATGAATCATGTTAATACGGGTATTTTCTGATTGTCCTTTACAGATCATAAGCATTGCAATGCTTTCAGCCTATTTGCAATAATCCTGGATGAGAGCTATGATTACTACCTGGTTGCAAATAATCCTGGTTCTGTTGCAGTTAATCCTGGTTTTGCAGCAGTCTTAGTTGCAAATAATCCTGGTTTGAAAAAGTCGGGAAGTGCTGGTTTGAGCGATTAGTATTGCAGGTCGCTACACGTACAAGTAATCGAGGGATGCCACCTAATTATTAAACCCAGTCTTGATGCCCCAGTCCCCAATCCCCAATCCCCAGTCCAGGTCTCTACAAATGTAGTGCGAGAGCGCAAAAATTTTTTAAGAACTTGACCAATAGACGGACTATTTTGACTCGCCATCTTGACAAACGACTGACATTGTGTTTTTGGGATTTGCGGTAACCACTGCGATCGCAATCCCCAGTCCCCAATCCATTACATTCTACCAGATGTTTTAGCAAATTCTCCGAGAATTATCTATGGATGGCTGGGTCTACTCGCCCATCTCAGTATTAGTTGCAATCTATATCTCGGTATATGGCATTTCTCCCTTTGGTTTATATAAATAACAGGTGGAAATGCCACACGGTGGAGTGATTATGAGTTCGTTAATTTAGTATTTTTGTACTACTTTTTGGAGGTCTCTGGACGCAGGAATATCGCTGCGTGACAATCGTATTGATGTATTCTTTTAAATTCAATAACTTTACCGCTGCCTTTTGAGCAATGGCAAGTGATTTTGGTAGAACTATCAACCTTATTTATCCACGAGTGCGGCAATTTTTGAGGAAAGACCTAGAAAAATTGTGACAAGTTGTTTGGCATCGAACGAGTATGTACGAGAGGACCGTTTGCGAGGTATTCAAGCTCCTCAGAGGTCGAGCGGCGTCCTAGAACCGCGTTGCGATGAGGATGACGACCAAACCTTGCAATTACGTCCCGATGTCCGCGTGCTTGCGCGGCGGAGAACTCTAGCAATGGGCGATACTCCTGTGGTGCCAAGAGAACCAGATCTGAGGCAAGCTTGACCGCCAGATCTAGGTTTTTCAGATCCTCGGAATGTCCTAGAGGCAGGAAGAAGAAAGTTTTTTCCCTTTCTTGTCAACAGAGCTGTGTAGTGACCAAGATCTATCCCTTCAAGAGTTAGCCTGCAAGCATAAAGGAATGAATGCGAATGCTTGAGCAGTTCCTCGATGAATCGTTCGGGAGAACTGGTCGAGGACGACGATAAGTGCGAGCCGCGAGCGGGGTTCACTAGACCAAGCGTCAAGTTCACCCCGCTCAGCTCGTTCTAACAGTGGTGAAAAATACTTGATTATATCGGCAGGAGCACTTGAGCAAAACCACCATTCCCACTGACGAACCATTGCTGCTAAATTGCTTGTTAGTTGGTTAGGAAACCAAAACTGAAGAACGTCTTCAAATCCTGACGTTTTCAAAGCGAACCTCCCATGACCAATGCATTTTTATCGCTGAGCAACATAGATAAATTTTTCTAAATTTCATTTCTATCCTTAAATAAAATTAAACCCTTTATAGGATTTATGCAGTCGGAAAAAGTCTTATAAAGTCAGGATTTAGTAAGAAAAGAATCAGTCAATTATAAAGCGTTCGCCCAGCCGCGCAAGCTGAAAGAGCGCTTATCGCTTCGCGCTCTGCATAGCGGCAGATCGCATTCAACAGATGAACAGATTCCTGTATTACCGACGCTTCAAGACTTACTGCTCTCAAATGTTCAGGTGCTTGTCGTTGATGATGATACAGACACTCGTGAGTTCGTCGTCTTTGTTCTAGAGCAAGCTGGAGCGCTCGTCACTTCTGTGCCATCGGCTCTAGCTGCATTGTCAGTTATCACCCAGTTAAAATTCGATGTGCTAGTTAGTGACATTGGAATGCCAGAAATGGATGGTTATATGCTCATGCGCCAAATTCGGGAAATAGAACAAGGTAAGCAAATTCCGGCAGTTGCCCTTACTGCCTATGCTGGAGAGATCGATCGGCAGCAGGCACAATCAGCCGGATTTCAAAAGCATATTTCTAAACCAATCGAGCCAGAGACACTTGTACAAGCAATCGTGAGTTTAACTCAAAAGCTCAATCGATAAAGCCATAACGGTTTTTTGAGCTAGTTCTGAGCAAAAGAGTTACGTAGCATTACTTACCTTTAAGGTTTCCAAACGCATTAATAATATATAAACTAATGCTTGAAACCACATAGAGCCAGTGTTATGGGTAGCAATTGGGGCGCGAGTATAGTGACACGTGGAATTGTTGATTATTTTGAGTTTTCACAAAGCCCGTGATGGGGATTGAACTCATGACCTCACCCTTACCAAGGGTGTGCTCTACCACTGAGCTACACGGGCAAATTTTACTTGGAAATCAAGAGTTAGGAGATCGGAGTTTTGTTTATTACTCATTTCTCTTAACTCTATTGCAGGTGGGCCGGGCTAGATTCGAACTAGCGTAGGCGCAAGCCAGCGGATTTACAGTCCGCCTCCATTAACCACTCGGACACCGACCCGTGTCACCCACGATTACTAATGTTAGCACAAGCTTTGGGAAATGCAAGGGGGAGGGAAGAAAAATTTTGGATTGGGGATTGGGGATTGGCGGTTGGCGATTGGCGATTGGGGACAAGGAAGAAAGTTCTACCTTGTCTACCTTGTCTCCCCCCTCTCCCTAGTCCCCTCTCCCTAGTCCCTAGTCCCTAACCAACCAATTCCCCAGTCTCTTGCAGGGAGTGCAAGCGATGATAAATTCCTTCACGACGCAGGAGTTCGTGGTGGTTTCCAACTTCTACAATTCTACCTTTGTCTAAAACCACGATCTTATCTGCTTCGCGTACTGTACTCAGTCGGTGGGCAATAATGATTGTGGTGCGGGTTCCTAAAATTGAACGCATCGCTAACTGAATCGATCGCTCTGACTCATAGTCCAAACTGGAAGTAGCTTCGTCAAACACTAGCACGTCTGGTTCTACTAACAAGGCTCTGGCAATCCCGACACGCTGTCTTTGTCCTCCAGAGAGTCTCACGCCTCTCTCTCCTACAACTGTGTAATATCCTTTGGGAAGTTGCTGTACGACTTCATCAAGTCTGGCTATTTTACAGGCTTCTTCAACTTGCTCAAAACTAGCATTGGGATTTCCATAAATTAAGTTATCTAATAAAGTTCCGTTGAAAATATCGACTTCTTGGTGAACGATCGCTAGTCTCCGTCTATAGTTACTTACATTCAAAGTGCGAATATCCTCACCGTCAATCAGAATCTTCCCTTCTTGAGGTTCAAAATACCGCAGTAACAATTTCACTAAAGTCGATTTACCGGAACCAGAACGCCCTACCAACGCGACTGTTTGATATGGCTCAATCAAGAGATTGATGTCTTGCAAAACAGGACGATCGAGATCGTACCCAAAGTTCACATAGCAAAACTCCAGTTTCCCAGTAAATTTATAGGGATTGTCCGCAACATTTTGCTCTTCTAGTAAACCCTCTGAATCAACTCCAGAAGGTTCTTTCAGAAAATCGTGGAACCGTATCATCGATGTGTAGCGGCGGGCAAAAATTTCCGCTAGGGTGCTGATAGGCTCCAACTCGGCGTATGCCATGCTAGACAGAGTGAGTGTCATAACAAAGTGACCGAGACTAATTCTGCCATTGAGCGTTGCGGCTAAAGTCAAACCCAAGACTGCAAATACACAAAACTGGATGACAGTTCTTTGCCAAATTTGCAATTTGATGTAACCCATGTGAATGCGGTATTCAACAAGTTTTAATTCCCGCGATAATCGCACATTTTGCCGCTTTAACTCTTGAGCTTCAGTTGCAAACGCCTTAACTGTTTTGATATTGCTAATAATCTCAGAAGTGCGGCTTTCTGTATCCTCCATGTACTTATCTAAGAGGAGATCGTGCCAAATCAGCCTCTGTAATTTCTTCAGACTGAAGCCTAAGATAACGACAAAAGAAATCAGATACAGAAGTGCAATCCGCCACTCAACAAACCAGATAAACACAAAGATAGCCAATACCCGAAACAGCTTGGGAAGTAACTGACCTGAAATTTCAGGGTAAGTCCAAGTATGGTTGGCAATTCCTCGTGCTACTCGTCCGGCAATACGTCCGGGGTTGTTTTCGTCATAAAATTCTAAAGGTAAGGTCAGAATTTTTTCTATGGCTGTTCGGCTCTGAGCTTGACGCGCCTTTAAGGCAATATCCCAGTGAAACCAATTGCTCAACCAAGGCTGTGTTGGCGCTCTCACCACTGTAGCCAGAAAAATTAAACCCAGTAATGCTCCTATCTCTAAAGGCTTGCTTACTGGGTAATCTGTCAGGTTTGAGAAATTTGCGATCGCGCTTAGCGCAAGCTGTACCCGGCTTATCGCGTCTTGAAGTGTTTTATCTAATGGTTGGTTGGACAAAACGTTTAAAATCTGTCCCACCGCATAAGGTACCACCAGATCGATGACCTCATACAAACTGGTGGTCGCGATACTAAAAGCACCAACCCCCCAGTAGGGACGAAAGTAGTTGAGAATATCTCGAAAATTAGCCATGATGCACACTACTCTTAGAGCGCGAACCTGTAACTGAGGTTTTAATACTACATTTATACTACAAAAGAGTCAATAGTTTAGATTTGTAAATCTTTCTTTGGGAATAGGGGATTGGAGATTGGGAATTAGGGATTAGGGACTGGGGATTAGGGATTGGGGATTGGGGATGAAGCTATTGATAATATTTTTCCCGGTTCCCAGTCCCCAGTCTCCAGTCCCCAGCCCCCAGTCCCCAGTCACTAGCCACGAAAAAATTCCAATCGATAACGATAAAGTGCAACGGGTCGAGAACCAGCACTGAAGTAATTTGGATCTTGCGGTGACAGATAAACAGCAGTGACTTGATCGGCTTCTATTGCAGGACTCACGGGGTTAGTCCCATCCAATTTATAGTACTCAGTTGTGGACTCAACAATGTTAAAGTAAGGACGCCCACCACCTTTAAATATTTGTTGAAATACTTCCGTTCCGATAAATTTACCATCACCTGTTGTTTCTGTAGCGCGTCCACTGATGATGGAAACAAGCTGACGTTCTCCACGTAAAAAGGTGATTTGACGATTGGGCGACTTTGGGTCTACTCTGACAGATAGTACAGCATCATTTAAGTAAGCCCTTGCTAAATTTAAACCGTTAAAAGCTCTATCCGCTATGACTTTTACTGACTTGCTATTCATTACGGGAATGGGTTTGAGTGCTGTTGCAGGTACTTTTGACTTGACAAATCGCACTTTGAAACTTATGGGTTGGTTGAGGTACTGACGATTGCTTTCAAATCCGGGGGTAACGATCTCTGGTGCTAAAGGTGCAGCCAAATCAGAAAGGGTACTTTTCACCTCCCAATCACCCTCCATCCACTCTGGATATACTAAATCGCCTACTGCAGGTCGTACTGATGTTAATTTTTCCCAACGCTGAAAATTTGCCAACCTTTCAGATAATTCTCCGGCTTTTGCTTCTCCAGTAGCGAACAGACATAACAGAATTAAGCAACAAGCCCAAATGATTCTGGTAAAAGTATTTTTAAGCATAATTATAAAGATTTAACTCCGACTTAGATCCCTGACTTCTTAAAGGATGCTGTTGGCGATAGGTCAGACCCCCTACCTCGTTCCCAGGCTGAGCCTGGGAATGTCTTTGACCCCCCACCTCGTTCCCAGGCTCAGCCTGGGAATGTCTTTGAGCGGAGGCTCCGCCTCCTGTCTTGAGCAAACGCAAGCGAGGCGGAGCCTCGCAGCCTGGGAATGCCTTCTTTAGAAGCTCCGCCTCTTATGCTGAGTCTACTTGCGAGGCGGAGCCTCGCAGCCTGCGTTACCAGGCTGAGCCTGGTAACGAGAGAGATCGACTGAGAGGTCTGACCCCCCATTGACCAGCTATATCCTTTCAGAAGTCAGGGAGCTAGTTCGGAGTTGTGATTTTTATGTATTAATTTATATTAATATTATTTTGAGTAATAACTCATCTAATAAAACATTAAGTTACTTTTTTATCATCAAATTTAACTAAATCATTAAAAAACTAAATATAAACATTTTTTCTTACTAAAATTACTGATTTTTTGATAGGTTAGTAGTGTCTCGTAACAGCGAACGGTGGGAATTGCCTAATCTACTTTATCTTTATTATTGTTCGAGTGAGAAATCAGATTGTTATAAAATATACTGATTTTAGTAAATTGGTTAAGTGATATTACTAACATAAAAATTATTTGATTTTCTTATCAGTAATATTACTCTTTATAAAGTTAAAGACGAGTCTCTATCCTTGCTAACAGAATGTTTTCAAAGTCGAATTATCCATCGGGGTGCGAGTTTATATAAATTAATCATTGAAAGAGTACTTGCACTAATGAGTCTATCTAGTTCTTTTACGGATTTTTCTTTAGCTGAATTGTTCCAACTGATTGACCAAGGACGGAAATCTGGTTGTTTAACAGTTTGTACCTTACCAGATTTACAATCTCCTATGTCTAAATCTCAGTATTTCTACATCTGGTTTAGACAAGGGAAAGTGGTTGGTGCTGCTCATCACTTGCACGGTCAGGAACTAATTTCTAAAATGGTCAAGCGAGGTTGGGTAAATTTGAAAGTTCTAGAAAAGGTTTGTAATGAAGCTCCTACAGCATCACCGCTCGGTTTACTGTTAAAAACTAAAAGCCTATTAACTGCTGAGCAACTGAACCTGCTGTTTGCCAACCAATTACAACAAGTTCGCGATCTTTTTGAAATTCAACAAGGTGTATTTAAACTTGATAGCAAAGCTGCTTTGCCTCTCGAAGAAATGACTGGATTAAGTTTGAGAGCAACAGAAGTGACTCTCATGGCTTTAAGGGCATTAAAAAACTGGAAAGCGCTAGTAGATGTTCTCCCAAGTCCTAGTTCGGCTGTCAAAAGTATTTCTCACGCTAAACCACAGATTCGTTTACACGCTTGTGAGTGGCAAGTGTGGGAATTTGCTAATGGTAGTGTTTCTTTGGATGCGATCGCAACGCTGATCGATCGACCTGTTGCGTTAGTTCAACAAGCGACTTTCCGGTTGATGCTTGCGGGGTTAGTGGAAGAAGCGCCCATAGCAAAATCAACATCTGATTTAAATGTTGACTCTTTAAATTTGGATGTAATCAGCGATCCTGAATTAAAATACCAAAAATCAAAGGAATCAGAAGTACTCAAAATTAGCACTTCATTTTTGCAAAATCTCGTTGGTTTTTTAAAGAGCAAAGCTTAAAAGTAGAGAGAAAGGATTAGGGGAAAAACTGCTAACAACTAACCACTAACGACTAACCACTGACCACATTGAAGTATGCACTATAGCTACCATGCCTTTGGGCAAAATACTGAATCTACTGTTAGTAGCACTTGAAAGAATATCAGCCAAGCCTGCGAAGGTAACAGATGAATTGCAAACCACAGAAGAGTTGCCCTCAACCATCCTTGTGGAAAATACAAAAGTCGGTGCAGCAACTATTTCAAATTTATCACCTTCTACGGAAACCTCGATCTTCCCTCAATTAGAAGTCTTTGAGGAAAAAAATGCGATCGCGGTTTCAAAGCTCCAAGATGAGTTACACAACTTTGTCTCTAGCAATGCTGAAGTTGAAGGTGCAATTATAATAACCATTGATGGCTTGGCGTTAGCTTCTGTATTAGCACCAGGGATGAATGAAGAGCTTACTGCTGCAATGTCAGCATCTATGCTTTCATTGGGAGAACGTATTGGACGCGAACTTGACCGTGGTGCGATCGAGCGCGTCGTAGTAGAAGGCGAGAGAGGTTATGGAGTCTTAGTGAATTGTACTCAAAAGACTATTTTGTTAGTTCTTGCTAGTTCTGCTGCTAAGCAAGGCATTCTGTTTCTGGAAATTAAACAAGCTGTTGCTGAAATAACTCCTTTGTTGAAGTAAAAGAAAATTACGACAGGCATACGTTCTATGTAAAACTTTTTTGCTAAGCTATGACAGAGTAAGCAATATTACTAAAGCGATGTTCATCATTATATCTACATGGCTTGAGATTACTTACTACATTGTTCAAGTATTTGGGTGTAGTTCCATAGCTATAACCTTATGGAGGTATAAATGGTAATCCTACGCATAGTTGTCACAGGAGGCGTAGGCGCGGGAAAAACGAGTTTGATTCGTACAATCAGTGAGATAGAAGTTGTAGATACTGATAAGAAAGCGACAGATGAAGTCGGACAACTGAAGGAAAAAACCACAGTTGCTTTAGATTTTGGACGACTCACGATCGCATCGAATCAATCCTTACACCTATATGGCACACCAGGTCAACTGCGGTTTGACTTCATGTGGGATATTCTGATTGCCAAAGCACATGCTTACATTTTGCTCGTAGATGCCCATCGTCCAGATCATATACGATTTGGTCGGCGGATACTCAACTTTGTCAATCAACAAGTACAACTTCCACATATCATTGGTTTGACGCACACAGATTGCCCAGACGCATGGGATGCAGAAGATGTAGCGCTTGCTCTGGGATTTGCAGATGAGCGTGCTCGACCGCCAATCGTATCTGTTAACGCCACCAATAAACCCTCCGTAGCACAAGCTTTGATTGCTCTTGTTCAAGAGATAAGTCACTTCTACCCAGATTCTAATTCATAGCACCTTTTGTCAGATCGGAGTGCCTACCTTTTACAACATTAATACAACACCCTTTGGAGAAGTAACGTCATGATTAATGTTTCAATGTTACAAGATGAATTACAAAATTTTGTTTCTGGCAGTGCTGAGGTTCAAGGTGCAATCCTTGCAAGCCCCGATGGCTTGGCATTAGCTTCTGTACTAACAGTAGGAATGGATGAAGAACGTACTGCTGCTATGTCAGCGTCTATGCTATCCCTAGGAGAACGTATTGGACGCGAACTCGCTCGCGGTAGTGTTGACCGTATTGTAGTAGAAGGTGAGAAAGGTTATGGTATCTTAGTCGGTTGCGGTCAAGAAGCTGTTTTATTAGTTCTTGCAAGTGCAGCAGCTAAGCAAGGTGTTCTGTTTTTAGAAGTTAAACGAATTGTGGCTAAGCTTGCACCTTTATTAGCATAGTTATTGAACAACATTAGATTTTACAGGGGAATATAGCGGTTTTCACTTGAATGAAGTACAGATTTATCCGCGTTTATCTGCTACAGGCTGCGGTTCCATAAATTTTTTATGTATCGTACCCAATTGAAAACCGCTATATACCAAAAACGGTTTAGAAACTGACTTTCCAACAATTGCCAACAATCGTAGGCGCGAAGAATGCCGCCGCGCCCCTACAAATGCTGTAAAACCATTCGGTAGTACCACACATTTTTAAATCTCAGACGGTATTGGCTCCCAAACATCGCCATACTTTTCTCTTAGAGTTTGCCAAGCTTCTACCTGACCGGGTTCATATTCTCCTGGCTTTCCCCACTGTAAAAATATACTCAAGGCTGATTCCTGTTTTTCATCAAGCAAGCGGATGGCATAAGTAGTAAAGTTACCTCTTTTTGCCTCTCCGGTTTCAAATTTTACTTGAATAATTTTATCCATATTCAAATGAAATTCAAAACCTTCAGTATGCATATTCGCATATTTCCCTTTAGGCAATTCTGCATAAAACAGCTTTTCTATTTTGCCCCGTGCTTCTAAGACAGCCGCACTACTTGTGACAATAAGACGTAATGTACCCAAACTTTCACAAGCTTCTAAAAATTCCTTTAACGTTGCTGTCATGTAGAACTCCTATTTGATTTTTGAAACATACGTAGCATTGCCTACCATATAAACTTTTGTGCGGCATAGCCCTGCCTACTACAATGGTATACAATACCAGAGCCAAGAAATTAACGACACGTTAAATCCTGTGCGTTAAGAAATTCCTCATTCTCATTTACGGCTGTTAACACTATGCGACCATCAGGAGTAACAAGTAGCTGTTTTGCCTCAGTAATGCGATCGCCCAATTTCCAAGTCTGAGTATTTTCTCTGTTCTCTTGTGTCCCCTTATCTGCCGAAACTGGCTGCACTTGCGTGACTGTATAAGATATAGTGCCATCATTTGGTGTTTCTGGTAAACCACCATTGCCCGTTACCACAAAGCTGCCACGAGAGACATTTCTACTAGCTAAACAGCTATTTGCCACGATAGCGTCAGTAGCAATAAAATTACTAGGCTGTTCTTGAAGCGAGCTTTCTTGTTTAATATCGGGACTAGTTCTTTCTATTCATATAGGACTTACGTATAGCCCCCCTTTTTAAGGGGGGTTGGGGGGATCGATAACGTGTGAAACTCTCAAAATAATGTTGAGGTTGCGTAAGTCCTATCATATTTATCTTCATAAGCATAATAATCCAAAATCTAAAATCTAAGAGTTCTTTAATTGGATGGAATGTTGGATTTGGTTGGTCATTGCGATGGAATGTTGGGTTTCGTTCCTCAACCCAACCTACCAATTTCCTACTAAGACAAACGGCGACCAAATCGCTGGATGTCCATTTGGGTCAGCAATGATTTTGAGTTGTGCTTGTCGTAAGACTTGCCAGAATTATCTGTCGGTAAAGAATACCGATGGACTGTGGCATTAATTTGTAACGAAAAACGTCCTTCCCAAAATATTAATGCTCGTGCTTGGATTGAACGGGTTGCTAGCACGTCTGAGTTATCTAAAAAATTGACCAACGCTAATTCGGAACGCGATCGCGCTCTGGCTTATACTCAGTTAGGTTTTTGGTACGATGGACTGGCAATTTTAAATAAATTACAAGCGAATAATCCAACAGATCGCCAAGTGTTGAATTCATTCACTTCACTATTGGAGCAAGTAGGTTTGAATAATATCGCAACGCAGGAGCGTCGTCACCTACCAAATTAAAAAATATCTTGTGGTACGGGCTTCTAGCCCGTCTTATAGAATAGACCTTCACAACTGACTCAGTAATGAAATCTTTTTTTAAAACTAAAGTACTTCAGCGTATTTCTAGCAATCTTAATTCTCAATCTGTTTTAAGTAGGAAGCTAAAAAAATTTGCCCCCCAATGGCGTGGAGCGTTTATTGTTGCACCTACTGTAGCAAAGCTCTACGAGTTCTCATTCCAAAATCCTTTAAATGTATGCGATTGAAAAAATCTGATACTGACTATTTGGCAATTCGCCGATGGTTAGACACAATTTTCTTGCTTTTTATCTAGCACGTAGAGAAATAACTACAAGAAGAGTGTCTCAAATTATCTGCGTAGTGTCATATTTATCATATTGTTAGCTATGATTTAACGTCAAGACTTTTTCCGCACGATTTTTGTGTAATTTTTAACTATTAATATAGTCAATGCTACGTTATTTGCGTCCTTCTCCCTTTCAGCATGAAATGACGAAAAGTTAGCACTTGTAGGTTATACCAATTCTTGAAATCTTTGAGACAAATGCGATCCCCCCTAGTCCCCCTTAATAAGGGGGGGATCGTATGTAGCAATTATAGCAGTTCTCACTTGAATGAAGTACAGATCGATCTGCGTTCGTCTGCGTCGAGGGTGCGGTTCCATAACTTTTTTATGTATTGCACCCAATTGAAAACCGCTATATTTGGTGAAATGGTATTACAGCAATTTTCAGATCGATAGACCACAAGAAAAAAATAACGGGCAAGATGCCCGTACCACACTACTAACCACCAACCACCAACCACTAACCACCAACCACTAACCACTATCTAATAATGATTTTCATGACGTTCGTAGGCGGCGACAATTTCCTGAACAAGAGGATGACGCACTACGTCTTTCTGAGAGAATTCACAAAAAGCAATGCCTTTTACATGTTTTAGAATGTGTGTTGCCAGTGTTAAACCAGATTGTTGATTGGGTGGGAGATCTGTTTGTGTGATATCGCCCGTCACAACCATCCGAGAATGGAAACCCAAACGAGTCAAAACCATTTTCATTTGGGATGGTGTTGTATTTTGGGCTTCATCTACTATGACAAAAGCATTGTTGAGGGTACGTCCCCGCATATAAGCGAGAGGAGCCACTTCAATCACACCTCTTTCCATTAAGGATGGGACTTTCTCTGGATCGATAAATTCATTAATGGCATCGTAAAGGGGGCGTAAATAGGGATTGACTTTTTGCTGCAAATCCCCTGGTAAAAAACCAAGCCTTTCACCGGCTTCTACAGCAGGACGAGTTAAAATGAGTTTTTCAAATTGATTGGCAAGGAGTGCTTGCACGGCAACAACAACTGCTAAAAATGTCTTACCAGTTCCGGCGGGACCCGTACAAAAGATGAGGTCGCGCTTATTGAGTGCTTCAACATACTGCCGTTGTCGTAAGGTTTTGGCTCGCACTTCTTCGCCTTTGCGCGTCTTGGCAATGACATTTCGCTGCAAATCTATTAGTTCATCTTCCTGATGGGTATCGAGGGCATGACGGGCTGTTAATATATCTGTACTAGTAACATGATTGCCCTGACTCCAAAGGTCTTCAAGCGATCGCACTAACCGACTAGCTAAGTCAATTTGCTTTTCTGTGCCAGAAATATAAAGTTCTTGCCCCCGTAGTACGAGAGTTGCACCTGTTTGGCGGGCAAGTATTTTGAGATTATTTTCCCCTTCTCCTGCTAGTGCGATCGCACTAGGTATATTCGGTAGTTGAATTGTTAAGTTATGAGTCATTAGTCATTAATTAAAGAGAAAGTAGAGAAGCGGTTGTTCGCGTCTCTACTTCATTTAGGTTTGAATAACAAAAGCCTTCAAACCTCAGCTGTGACACCATCAGCTACTGATAGTCACTTATCATCGGTCACTGGTCACTGGTGAGTCCAGCCCTGTAGGCGGTGAGACCAGTGCGCCTATGAGGGTTAGCCCGAACTCACAGCAACTGGCGAACCCGGAGGGGTCTCCCACGCCCAGGGGACTGGTGAGTCCAGCGTGCATGAGGCGGTGAGACCAGTCCAGCAAGCGGGTTTCCCGCCGTAAGGAACTGGCGAACCCGGAGGGGTTTCCCACGCCCAGGCGACTGGCGTTCGCGAAGCGTCTCCGTTCGCGTAGCGTGTGCTTTGCACATAGGAGATACCCGGAGGGCGAACCCGTTCGCGAAGCGTCTCCGCGCTTGAGATAGGGTCACTCGTCACCGATTAGTAGCGACCACCTTTACGTGCAACTTCCGCTTTGCGCTTCCGGCGCAAGCTGGGTTTTTCATATCTTTCACGACGCTTAACTTCGGACAAGATCCCGGCTTTTTGAATTTTCTTTTTAAAACGCCTTAATGCTGAGTCGATAGACTCGTTTTCACCCAAACGGACTTCAGCCACTCCCTAGTTTCACCTCCTTAGAGAGATTATCAAACCTTTGTAGAAAACCCCACCTACTGCAAGCAGTATTGGCTGCTTCCATGATGGAAGATAATAACCTTCTCAATTGACAGAGAAGAATTTTTACAGCAATTAGTGTTTTGCTTTTACAGCGCAAACACGAAGAATACAACTTCTTTGCTTTACCTCAACCTATCGGAAGCGGGTTTTTACAATAGGTCTGGGTCCGTTTCCGCGTCTTTCTCTGGGTTTTGGCGGTGGCAATCGCTCTTCACCTTCATCTTCAAAAGACAAACCCTCTCGTCCACCGGCAGTACTGCCGTAGATATCAAGGTAGACTGATTGTCCAGCTGCTTGAGCGGCTGCAACAATCACCGTGCGAATTGCTTGAATATTTCGTCCACCCCGACCAAACACTTTTCCTTTATCTGTGCCATCAAAGGCAATGCGAATCCAAGCACGCTTGTGCGTTTGAGTCAGTTCACAATCGACGCTTAAAGATTCGGGAGAATCCAAAAATGGTTGCATGAGAAACCGTACCAGTCCAACGTAATCAGGACTGGTCGCTGGGGATTTCTGTGCAATCTTGTTATGATGTAGCTTTTGCACTGACCTGTTCAAAGACATTGGCTTTTTGCAGGATGCGACGCACTGTATCTGTGGGTTGAGCGCCTTGTTGTAGCCGCTTGACGATGCCGGGAACGTCCAATTTTACTTCATCTGTTCTGGGGTTATAGAATCCCAGTTCTTCTAGCGGACGACCATCGCGGCGAGCGAGGCTTTGAATTGCGATTATGCGGTAACTCGCTTCCCGCTTTTTACCGTATCGCTTCAAGCGCAGTTTAATCATGGTTTAGAAATCGTGCTCCTGTTTCTAGCAATCGTTTTGTAGTTTATTCGTAGGCAAGCGGTATTGTACAGACCTCATAGTAGGCGCAAGGCTCTCCCAAAGATAGAGTGCTGAACGTTTCTTGCTAAAAAGCTAATATTAGCACAAAACGGGTGTCCTTTGTCATTTGTCATCATTGACCAGTAACCAGTGACCATTGTTCAATGCCCAATCCCCAATCACTAATCCCCAGTAACTATAGCGTCCCAAACCCTTTCTTCTTTTTGTCTTTTTTTGGTTTCTTTTTAGGGCTGGCACCACCCGTGTAACCGCGCCAACCAGGGGCGGCTGGGCGGTTACCTGCTGCATAGGGATCGCCCATGCCACCACCACCAAACATTCCCGGCATTCCTGGCATTCCTCCAGGGAATTGTCCTTGTCCCATCTGTTGCATGAGATTACGCATCTTTTGGAAGTCACCGACTAACTTACTGACATCGGCTTCTTTATAACCGGAACCTTTGGCGATGCGCTTGCGACGGCTTGGAGAACTGGCTAACAAATCGGGATCTCGACGTTCTGCGGCTGTCATGGAATTGATCATCGCTTCGCAACGCTTGAGTTGAGTTTCTCCTTGGCGCAGTTGGTCGTCGGAAATCTTGTTCATCCCTGGGATGAGTTTAAGAAGACCTCCCAGAGAACCCATATTCTTAAGCAAGCGCATCTGCTTGAGAAAATCCGTGAAGTCAAACTTTGCTGACAGGATTTTTTCCTGCATCTTCTCAGCATCGGCAAGGTCAATTTCTTCTTGTGCTTTTTCTACTAAGGTGAGGACATCACCCATGCCCAAAATGCGCGAAGCCATGCGATCGGGATAAAACGGTTGAAGGGCTTCAACTTTTTCCCCTACACCCACAAACTTAATTGGCGAACCAGAAATTTGCCGCACCGAGAGTGCTGCCCCGCCACGGCTATCACCATCCATCTTGGTTAAAATGGCACCCGTAATACCTATCTGTTGATGGAATGTACGGGTAAGATTTGCTGCTTCTTGTCCCGTCATAGCGTCCACGACCAACAGGGTTTCATGAGGCTGAACAACCTCTTTTATTCGAGCTAATTCCGCCATCATATCTTCGTCAATTTGCAGGCGACCAGCAGTATCAATAATTACTGTATCAATACCTTCTGCTCTGCCGCGCTCTACGCCCTGTCGTGCAATTTCTACCGGATCGGTATCCGTTCCAAGTTCAAAGACGGGTACTTCAATTTGTTTGCCTAATGTTACCAACTGATCGATAGCAGCCGGACGGTAAATATCTGTTGCTACCATTAAGCAACTGCGCTCTAATTTACGTAGATGTAATGCTAGCTTGGCAGTGGCAGTTGTTTTACCAGTACCCTGCAAACCTGCCATCAGAACAATTGTTGGCGGGCGATCGCTTTGTGCAAGAGGTACGTTTTCCTCCCCCATCACTTGTACTAGCTCATCATGAACGATTTTGATGAACTGTTGGTCGGGTCGAACCCCAGTAATAACCTCAGCCCCTTGTGCCTTAGTTTCAACTTCGGTAATAAAATCTTTAACTACCTGGAGATTGACATCTGCTTCCAACAACGCACGACGCACTTCCTTCAAAGCGTCTTGGATGTTGGATTGAGAGATTTTATCCTGACCCCGGAGTTTCTTCCAGGCAACTTCTAAACGGTCAGCTAGTGCTTCAAACATAATCAGTGAGTTTCCAGGTAGTTATCGAGCAAAGTTTTAATGAAATATATATATTAAGCTTAGCTTAATCGGTCAGAAGCCCCACGTCTCACCTGAAAGGTCGGGGACGCGATCTTTTTGCCTACTTCTAGTCGGTGGGAAAGAAAGTCTATACTCGTATTATTTTATACGTGTATTTTAAAGATATGACGATCGCTAACAATGAGAATAAATTTTTGACAAACAAATAAAAATATACAACAAAAATCAATAAATTTAAGTTGCACCCTACTCATCTAAAGTCTTAAAATAATTGAGGTTAGGTAGAAGTAAAAATTGTTTTACTTGCTACTGCTAAAAAAGCTCAACTGAAAACATTAGTTTGGAGAAATAAACTCAAGACTGGTACAAATAGTATATAGGACTCATATCTGATTTTTGAATTATACGTATGGGGGGCATTGCCCAGCATACAATACTTAAATTTCTTTCACAGATCGGATAGAATCACTATAAGTAAATGGCTCTCAGTAGCCATTTGCCATCGCTAATTAGTTAACTTGTAAAATAGTATTAAAGACTGCTGAGTAAAAATTAAGTTTATTATTTTAGGATATTTAGTTAATTTTTTCTATAAATTTAAAAAAGCAAACAAGGAAGTAGCATGACTAATACCGAACGAGAACAGGATAGTTTGAATAAAGAAGCTAAAGCAGGGTTGAGCATCTTAATCAAGCAATCGCTCTTATTTAGTTTTGGCTTTACAGTCATGCTGTTACTCACGCAAGGACATCAATCAACATTTGTTGTTAGTTTATATCTAGGTTTATCCGCTTTATTTTTTATTAAGAGTAAACAAAAGATAGTTACTCAAACCTCTCAAGAGAGTTTGACCGTATTGCAAAATAAAGAGTCGTGCGCTCGACAGAATACAGAACAAGAAGCGAATAGTCAATTTAATTCTCTTCAAGAAATTTTAGCTTTAAAATCTCAAAACCAAGACGCTACTTCAGTTAATTTAATCTTGGCGAGCTTAAGCAATACTCAACTATCAGGTATCGATCTTGGTAGTGCTTACCTAAGTGGCTCTAGCCTAAATTATGCCAATCTTAGTCAAGCCAACTTGTGTAATAGCAATCTCAGTGATGCTCAATTAATCGGTGCAAATCTCAGTAGTGCTAACCTTCAGAAAGCAAACCTCAGCAGCGTTCAGCTAGTCAACGCAAACCTTAGTAATGCTGACTTGAAAGACGCTAATCTCAGTAACGCAAACCTCAGCAATGCTGACTTGAGGGAAGCCAATCTCAGTCACGCCAATCTCAGTAATGCTGACTTAAAAGACGCTAATCTAAGTCACGCTAATCTCACAGGAGTCTACTTGTGGAGTGGAAATCTCAGCAATGCAAAAATGTTGGGTGTCAACCTTAGTAAAGCTTACATGAGTAGTATCAAGCTTAGAGGTGCAAACCTTCAAAGCGCAATCCTTCAAGATGCCAATCTTAGTGAAGCTAAACTAAAAGAAGCTATTCTTATTGGTTCCGATTTAAAGAATACTAACCTTAGTAGTGCGAACTTGAAAGACGCTGACTTGAGAGATGCGAATTTAGAGGGAGCAAATTTAGAAGGGGCGAATTTAGAAGGAGCAAACCTTAAAGGAGCAAATTTACTAGGTGCTAAACTAAGTTGTGTTAAAATTAATAGAGCAACACAGTTGGAATCAAAATGGCGTATTCTTTCGGGACTAGAAGCGCAAGAGAGCGATCGCCAACCAGTGACCAGTGACCAGTTACCAGTGAGCAGTTACCAGTGACCAGTGACCAGTGACCGCTTTTATTTTTCTGCTTGTTTTATCTTCTCTATCAAGAGTGCTTCTACCTCACTCTTGGGATCGGTAAGCTCAAAGGGGTATGGTTGATATGGTGCATTGGGATCGCTGCGGCTCATCAGCACTTCCAATGCTGCTCGAAAAGCTTCCTCATTGTTTCTGTGTTGTGAAATATACTGCTTAAGTTCAGCATTAGTCATTTGTTGCAAGTCGCGTATTATCATAAAGGCAACCGACTACTCCTCAGTTTTCGTCAAACGTAGCTTAGCTAAAGTCACTGGTCATTGGTCACTGGTTACTAGTCACTGTATTACGCGGAGTTTTCAACCCAAAATGTCTATAAAGCAAAAAACAAGAGTAGGTAATACTATTTTGTCCTGCGATTGGCCGCTCGCACAACTTCCGGGACTGAGCCAAGAAGAACAATTGCAACTACACAATTGCGGGATTAGCACCACAGGCGAACTGGTCAAACATGGAAAGACCCCAGCAACCAAGCTAGCGCTAGCAAACAAATTACAAATTCATATTCAGTACATTCATAAATGGGTTGCTCTAGCCGATTTAGCTCGCATCCCCAGTGTGGGAACGCAATATTGCGGCTTATTACTGCACGCTGGTGTAATTTCCGCAACACAGTTAGCCGCTATTCCCGTTCATAAACTACACAAACAAATCTTACGCCTTGTGGTTGCAACAGTACAGAGTCGGGATTTGTGTCCTTCAATCGAGCAAGTGCAACAGTGGAGTTATCAGGCAAAGGCGCTTGGAAATTTGTAATTGGTCACTGGTCACTGGTCACTGGTCACTGATTTAACACTCCATTCAGAAAAATATCTGCTAACCCTTCTGCCATTTCCTGCATTTCTTTTGGAGAAGCATTAGGTTCCATAAGGGTATTGTTGGAAAAGCCCGCAACGGCAAACATTCCCAAGAACACTTTTGCAACGAGGTTGGCATCCATCTTCCGATAGACTCCTTTATCCATCGCCGTTTGAAAGAATGCCTCAGCAACGTCTGTCATTTTTGCAATGACTTCTAATTGAATGCGATCGCGCAAATCGGGATGAAATTGTGCTTCCATGAAACAAACCCGCATGAGATCGGCATTCTTCTGCATATTCCACATCCGACGGCGCATGACTTGAGCAACTGCTTTGTAGCTACCCATTTCACTCAGTTCTGTTAGCAAATCTGTTAAGATCTCCACCCATCCTTGAGTCGCTACCTCAACCAAAATCGCCTTTTTATTGGGAAAATGACGGAAGAGAGTTCCTTCTGCAACATTAGCTGCTTGTGCCAAGTCACGGGTGGTCGTACCATCAAATCCTTGAGAGGCAAACAAACGCCTAGCCGCGAGGAGAATGCGATCGCGTGTTTGGGCTTCTGAGGGTGGGGGAGAATTAAAAACTCGCATAACAGTTATTAGTGATATATCCGGAACAGGATTTGTAGCATTATTGTCTAACGTTAAGTAGAACAACCAGAGAAAGCTTAATACAAGATTAAGAAGACGGTTGGCAAAGTCATTTATCTTTGTTGTAATAGATATCTAAATTTATTGTTGCTTATGAACAGGCTTAGTTGCTTATACCAAAGGGAAGTAAAAAGATATTTTGCCACATTTATGGCGGTAGTCCTTCTTTGGTGGGGTTTGCTACCTGGTGTAGCTGTCGCTAGAACCCAAACTCCAAAAACTGCTCAGACTTCGATCCAACCGTATTTAAATCGCGTGATTAAGCAGTTAACAGAGTTTCGCCTCGACAATGGCATGAAGTTTATTGTTTTGGAACGGCATCAAGCTCCTGTTGTTTCTTTTTTAACTTATGCTGATGTCGGTGGTGTAGATGAACCTAACGGAAAAACGGGTGTGGCACACTTTCTAGAACATTTGGCATTTAAAGGCACGACACGAATTGGTACAGAAAATTACAAACTAGAAAAACCATTACTTGATAGTCTAGACCAAATAGCAGCACAAATCAAAACAGCAAAAGCTGCAGGCAAACAGGATGAAGTTGCCCAGTTACAAGCTGAATTTGAGAAAGTAGAAGCACAAGCTGCCAAAGTTGTCGAACAAAACGAATTGGGACGAATTGTAGAACAAGCCGGAGGTGTAGGCTTAAACGCCAATACATCTACAGAAGCAACCCGGTATTTTTACAGCTTTCCTTCCAACAAACTAGAACTGTGGATGTCGCTAGAATCAGAAAGATTTCTCGACCCCGTTCTTCGTCGGGAATTTTTTAAAGAAAAAGATGTCATTCTAGAAGAACGACGGCTGCGCGTGGAGAATTCCCCCATTGGAATGATGATTGAAAAGTTTACTGATGCTGCTTTCAAAACTCATCCCTATAGGCGTCCGGTCATTGGATATGACGAAGATATCCGCAATTTATCAACGGATGACGTGCAGAAGTTTTTTGAGACGCATTATGTCCCCAGTAATTTGACAATAGCTGTTGTTGGGGATGTCAATCCAGTAGAAGTCAAAAGGTTAGCACAAACTTACTTTGGACGATTTAAAACAAAAGCAAAATCAATTAGTAATATTCCCACAGAACTAAAACAAACAGAAACGCGAGAAGTGACTTTAGAATTCCCGTCACAACCTTGGTACTTAGAAGGTTACCACCGTCCGGCAATTACTCATCCCGACCAAGCAGTGTATGAAATTATAGGTAGCTTGCTCAGTGATGGGCGTACCTCACGGTTGTATAAGTCCTTGGTAGAAAAACAAAGATTGGCACTAGCCGCACAAGGCTTTAGCGGATTTCCGGGAGATAAATATCCGAATTTGATGTTATTTTATGCTTTGACGGCTCCGAATCATACTGTTGATGAAGTGGCAGTGGCTTTGCGACAAGAAATAGAAAGGTTGAAAACGGAACCCGTTTCAGCGATGGAGTTAGATCGCGTGAAAACACAAGCTAGGGCAGGTTTGTTACGGACATTGGATTCTAATATGGGAATGGCGCAGCAGTTGTTAGAGTATGAAGTGAAAACTGGTTCTTGGCGGAATTTGTTTAAGCAATTAGACGCAATTGAAGCTGTAACAACTGCTGATATTCAGCGAGTGGCAAAAGCAACTTTTTCACCAAACAATCGTACTATTGGCAAGCTGTTGTCGAAACAAGGGTAAGAAACTTCCAAATAAAAAATACCTAATTTACTTCTTGTGGGGCGGGCGTCCTCGCCCGCCAATGTTATAGGACGGGCTAGAAGCCCATCCCACAAGATAAAGAATTTATTTCTAGGAAATCTTAGCCCTAATCAGATGCGAGGGACGCAGAAAAGGAGTAGAAAAAATGAAGAGGTCTGTTCAGAAAAGATTGAAGGTGAAAAGGTTGTTAAACACATTGCTGGTTTGTTTTGCCCTTGTTCCGTTGCTGTGTTTTGGTATGCTGAATCTTACAGAAGCGGCGACGGCAGCAAAGCATTATACAGAATTGCAATTTCCAAAGCTTCCTGATGTAAAATTACCAAAGTACGAACGGTATGTACTTAATAACGGTATGGTCGTGTATTTGATGGAAAATCACGAATTACCGTTGGTAAGTGGTTCGGCAGTGATACGTACAGGCGATCGCTTGGAGCCAGGAGAGAAAGTTGGTTTGGCTCAGTTGACGGGTACGGTGATGAGATCTGGGGGAACTTTGAAGCACTCTCCTGATGAACTTAACCAATTGTTGGAACAAAGAGCTGCTTCAGTGGAAACTGGCATTAGCGAATCTTCTGGGACGGCTGGCTTTGAAGCGCTGACTGAAGATGTAGATACGGTTTTTGGGCTGTTTGCAGAAGTGCTTCGGGAACCAGCGTTTGCTCAAGACAAGTTGGAATTGGCAAAAACCCAAGTGCGGGGCGGGATTTCCCGCCGCAATGACGATCCGGATGAAATTGCTAACCGCGAATTTCAGAAATTGATCTATGGTAAGGAAAGCCCTTATGCTCGCACTGTGGAGTATGCGACTATAGATAAGGTCTCTCGCGAAGATTTGGTGAAGTTTTACCAGCAGTATTTTTACCCCAATAATACGATCTTGGGGATTGTGGGGGATTTTGATTCTAAAAAAATGCGATCGCTCATTCAAGCAAAGTTGAGCGATTGGAAAGCTAACCCCAAAATGACGAAACCTCAGATACCGCAAGTATCCCAAGCCAAACAAGGTGGTGTCTTTTTTGTCAACCAATCCCAATTGACTCAAAGCAATATTTTGATGGGACATTTGGGAGGGCTGTTAAACAGTCCCGATTATCCAGCATTAGATGTCTTAAACGGAGTGTTAACTGGGTTTGGCGGACGCTTGTTTAATGAAGTGCGTTCCCGTCAAGGTTTGGCTTATTCCGTGTATGGTTCTTGGAGTCCTCGCTACGATTATTCAGGAATGTTTATTGCAGGCGGACAAACCCGTTCCGATGCTACGGTACAGTTTGTCAAAGCTGTGCAAGCAGAAATCAAGCGATTGCAAGCAGAACCCGTGACACCGCAAGAATTGGCTTTTGCAAAAGAATCCACTCTCAATTCTTTTGTCTTTAATTTTGAAGATCCCGCTCAAACACTGTCGCGTCTCATGCGGTATGAATATTACGGTTATCCGTCCGATTTCCTCTTCCGCTATCAAAAAGCAGTTGCTGCAACAACAGCTGCTGATGTGTTGCGAGTAGCCAAGCAGTACCTCAAGCCTGAGAATTTTGTCACTTTAGTTGTAGGTAATCAAACGGCTATCAAACCACCTTTGACTCAGCTATCAGCAGAGGTGACACCGATAGATGTGACGATTCCCGGTTCGCCACGACCTCAAGCGGTTGTTAATTAATCGGAAGGCAAATTTCATCTCATCCGCCGTTTCCCCCTCCTCGATCCGGTGGCTCAGCCTGGGAATGCCTTACTTGAGGCTCCGCCTCCTGTATTAAGCTACCACTTGAGATAGCTTTGATGAAAGAAACCCTCACCCCCAACCCCCTCTCTCCCAAAGGTAGAAAAGGGGCTTTTTATTTAGGCAGGGAGTAAATAAGTTTTACGAACAAAAAATCCTGGATTTTTGTCTTAGCGGATGTTTCAAAAGTTTTAGATAAATATATGGCGCTTTTCAATTGGCTGTCATACATAAAAAAGTTATGGAACCGCAGCCTGTAGCTGACGAACGCAGATAAATTTGTACTTCATTCAAGTTTACTATGTAAACAAAATTCCCTCGTGCAGAGCACTCCAGATTTAATAGAACAAAAGACTTTATAAGAAAGAAATGACAGACATTCTTGCCTGGATTTGTGTCCAAAAACATAGTTTTTTAAACTTGATTTTATAGGTGAAATCATTAAATATATAAACAAGGGTTAAGCAAACGAGTGCTTGAGCCAAACAACAAGACAACTTAAGGAGAAAAACATTATGTCTAGAATCACAATTTCTGAATTGTCAGTAGAATCCCAATCTTTTATTAATGAAGTAGCTGAAACAGAAACTACTTGTGTTAATGGTGGTGATGCACTGACTTCTTTTGTACTAGGATACGGTGGCTTTGCAGTAGAAATAGCTAAAATTTTGCAAGATACCTTCTTAAAAGGAACAGGAATTTTAGCGATCTACCAGTTAGTCAAATAATTTGAATCGCATACAATTGGGAATGTTATACTACTTTGTCTTTTTGCTTACTAATTTTCAAACATAGCAATTTTATCCACAAATGGTATAACTTACCTTTTGATTAAATGAAGAAAGAAGAAAAAAGTTTGATTTTAGGTTGGGCAGTCTAACCCCAACCTAAAACAAGCCATCGCAGGCATTGAGATTTTGAAACCTTACAATTGGCTATTTTGAAGAAATTCTCATCACTTTTCTTCCTCCAATTTTATTCAAAGATAAGAGTACTCCCTTCCCTCTACAAGATTACCAATTTTCTTTTCTTCTTTCTTCATCTCCTTTGTGTCAAGTGCGGTTCATTTAAATAGGTAATCTTCAAGCGGGGTAGGAGTCGTACAAATATTTAATCATTAATTTAAGAACAGGAATGGCTAAAATTACAATTTCTGATTTACATCATGGTAATGACCGAGTTTTCTCTCGTTCCAATACTTTTCTAAATGAACTATCTGAAAACGAATCTGCATCTGTATTTGGTGGTAATCCTTTTCAAATATTTGCTACCACATTATTAAAAGCATTTGCAGCTTATCTGATTTACCTCATAGTCACAAATCAATCTTCAAAATAAAACAATGTAAAATGTCTAAGCCCGGTTTCTTTAATAGATAACCGGGTTTTTAAGCTGAGTTTATTTGAATCTTCTCGACTGGTCAAATGACTTCCTTTCTGCTAGAAAATTAACATGAGGTGTAGGACGAGCGATACCCATCAATATCAAATGGTGGGCATAGCCTTACCTACAATACTTTGTATAGACGCGAATTCTATTGCTTCGATTAACGCATGATAAACTACTTCTAAGCGAGTTTTAAAAGTTCTGGTAAGGTTTGAGGATAGGAGTCGGCTTCAAAGTTCGTAACAATTTCTAGTTCTGTAATTTGTTCCTTTAACCATGTAGAAAATAAATCAGCCATAATCTTAAAACGTAGCTGCTGATTTAATTCTGGTTGAATAATTTCTTCAACACTCAGGAGATGGACACCTTGAGAGGTGACAATTGGTTTGAGTAATTGCGGGGGATTTGCAGCAAAGACAAGAGCAGCAATTTCTGCTTGAAAATCGGTACGATATCGTACACCACGATACCCACCAGCACGACGTAGTTCTGGATTTTGGATATATTTGCGTGCAACTTCTTGAAAACTTATTTCGCGCTCTATTAGAGCATAAAAAATTTCACTCGCTACGTCTTCGTCGTCTAAGACAACTTCATAGGTAACGGCGGCGAGGTAATCAAGATGGTGTTCGTAAAAGAAAGGTTCAACTTTGTCTGCAAATAAGTAACTAGCTAATTTTGCAGACAACAAGTTTGTTTCTGCTAATTGTTCAAACTCCTCTAAGGTAAGATGATGTTTTTGCAGCCACGCCCAAGTATCTTCTGCTTTAAGTAAATTATTTGCTAACCGCAAGCTATCTGCTGCTTGTTGTAGTGAGCTTATATCAACTGTTATACCTGCTTTTTGAGCTGCATCCACAATGATTTTACGAGTAGCGATCGCTTCTACTAATCCTGGAATTTGATAAGAAACTTTTAATTGAAAAATGATGTCTTGTAGAGAGATATTCAAAAAGTTTAACATGATTTAATTCCTCAAAAAATTGTAATTTTGTTAGTTGTTAGTAGATAGTAGTTAGTTAGAAAGAACAATTATTCCCTTCCCGCCAGAAGATTACTTATAGGCGTAGGGTGGGCACTGCCCACCAAAGAGCGAACGGTGGGCAGTGCCCACCCCACTAACCCCTAACCCCTAACCCCTAACTAATGGCTACAGTTCTAACCCACCTTTTTGTAGCTTCTTAAATGGGTCTAAAATGAAATCAATCACTCGGCGTTGTCGAGTAATAACTTCTGCGGTCGCCGTCTGACCTGGGGTTAAAGGAATACGTTTATTCCCTACTTGGATCTCAGACGAATCTAGAGTAATATCCAATTCAAAAGTTTCCATTTTGCCTTGATTTGTATCCTGAAGTTTGGAGTCTGGTGAAATTCTACTGACCCTTCCGGATACAATTCCATAATCTTGGAAAGGATAGGCGTCAAACTTAATTTTCACTTTATTGCCCACTTTTAAGAAACCACTATTTTGGCTAGGTATAGAGGCTCTAAGTACAAAAGGAGTGTCTTTAGGTGCTATTTGGGCTATCATCTGACCTGGTTGTACTACGGCTCCTGGCTTTTCAATGGGTAATTCAAAAATGACTCCATCTACAGGAGATTTAACAACTCGCTGCTCTAACTGAAGCTTTAAAGATGTAATCTGGCTATTTGTTTGAGCAATCTCATATCCCAAGCTAGTTATCTGTGTTTGCAGATCTTTGAGTTGTTCTTGATTTTTTAATAGAGCCAACTTGCCAGTATGCAGTACACTTTTATAACTACCTTGTTGCTCAGCAAGTCTCAGTTTTGCTTGTTCAATGTCTGCTTGTGCTTGGCGCATAATCGTTTGATAGCGGTTGTGCTCCTCAGCTAAACGTAACTCGGCTTGTTTAATATCTGATTCAGTTTGCTCTTGCAATCGTTGGCTTTCTTCTGCTGCTTTTTCCAGTTCCACAATTTTAATTTCAGGAATTGCGCCTTTTTGTAAAAGTTTGCGATAGCGTTGGACTTCTTTTAAATCCCGATTCCAACGAGTTTTGGCTAACTTATAAGTAGTCTGGCTAGAAATTAGGTTTTGCTTTGCTTGGTTAACTAAAGCAAGTTTCTCCAATTTTTGTAAGTTATAAGTACTTTGTTTTGCATCTAAGTTTTGCTTTGCTTGATTAACTTGGGCAATCTTTTCTAATTCCTGAGATTGGTTTTGTTGTTGTTGGACACTAATAGCCAGTAGCAGTTGATTTTTGAGTAAATTCTGTTGCGCCAGACGATTTTGTTGTCCTTCGAGCTTTGCGCGTGTCTGTTGCAAATCAGTTTTTAGGACATCTGACTCCAGTTTTACTAAAACTTGTCCCGCTTTGACTGACTCTCCTTCTTTAACTTTAACCGCAGTGACACTTCCACTAACTTGAGTATCCAATCTTTGTGCTGCGCCTAGTGGTTCAATACGTCCTCTAGCACTTCCCGTCTCATCGACTTTTGAGAACATCACCCAAGGTAAAGCGATCGCACTAAAGACGACAAGCATATATAACAAAGAGCGAGTCCAACGTTTTGGTACAGCATCTAGAAGTTCCTCAGTAACGTAAAACCAATCGTTAGCATCTTCTACAGAATGATGTTCCTTAACTGAATTAAAAGTAGTGTCAGTTATATGTCGCTCGTCAGAAGGAGAGAATGTTGATGAAGAATTATTAGATGGATTAGCCATATGAAGGGGATAGGGGGTAGAGAGTGACCGTAGGTTGGGTTGAGGAACGAAACCCAACATAACTTATCAGTGACCAGTAACCAGTGACTTAACCTGCTTGAGAGAGTTGTTTTTGGTTGAGGTAGTAATAATGTCCTTTTTTTGCGACTAATTCGTCGTGAGTACCGCTTTCGATCGAAACCCCTTGGTCTAACACCAGAATCAAATCGGCATCGCGTATGGTGGAGAGGCGATGAGCAACGATCAGACTAGTACGTCCTTTGAGAATAGTCTTCAAGTTGTTTTGAATGATACGTTCTGATTCTGCATCTAAGTGGCTAGTGGCTTCATCAAAAATTAAGAACTGCGGATTACCTAACAATGCACGAGCGATCGCTAAACGTTGGCGTTGACCACCAGAGAGCATTCCGCCGCCTTCACCAATTTGAGTTTCGTACCCGAGTGGAAGTTGTCGAATAAATTCATCCGCCCCTGCTAAACGCGCCGCCTCAATAATTTCTTCTAAAGTGGCTTCTGGGTGAGCGATGCTGATGTTTTCTCGAATCGTACCGCCAAACAAGAAAGTCTCTTGGTCAACCACACCTATTTGAGAACGCAGCGATTTGAGAGAAATATTAGCCACATCGCGACCATCAATTAAGACTTTACCTGTAGTGGCAGGATATAACCCTAAGATTAATTTAGAAAGCGTAGTTTTCCCAGAACCACTACGTCCCACAACCGCTACAGTTTGCCTGGGCTGGATTTCAAAGTTAATGTTTTCAAGTACGTTTATGTCGCTTTCTGAATGGTAGCGGAAAGTGACATTCTCGAAGCGGATGTGACCGCGAAGTCTTGGCAAGGACTGGCGGGGTGATAAAAGTAAATCTTCTTCTGGTTCTGCATCGAGAACATCATTTATCCTCTCAGTAGCTACAACAATTTCTTGTAGTTGATTCCATAGTACTGTCAGACGTTGGAAAGGACGAATGACGTTACCTAACAGCATATTGAAAGCAACAAGTTGCCCAATGGAAAGTTGGTTTTGAATGACTAACCACGCTCCAAACCACAGTAATCCCGTCGTTGCTAAAGATTCGATGGTAGAACTGAAAATTTGTAGTTGGTTTGCAACTACCTGAGCGCCAAACATTTTTTTAATCAAATGATTCAAGAGTTCTTCCCAGCGCCAGCGCACTGTTTGTTCAATTGCCATTGACCGGATAGAACGAATTCCTGTGAGGGATTGAATTAGATAACTGTTCTCTTCGCTTAAGGCATTAAACACCTCACGGTTAATACGGCGGAGTAAAGGCGTGGTTATGAGAGTTAATAGGAAAAAGGGTGGTATGACCAATAGCACTAACAATGCCATTTGCCAACTATACCAAAACATCAATCCTATATAAATAAATACTGTCAGTAAATCGAGAATGATTGATAGTGCTTCTCCCGTAAGAAAGCGCTGAATTTTTTGATTCTCCTGAACGCGAGAAATAATATCGCCAACGTAACGAGACTCAAAAAAGGCTAAGGGTAAGCGGAAGGTATGTTTGATAAACCCCACTAACAAAGCGACTCCCACTCGATTTGCAGTGTGATCCAGCAAATATTGTCTTAATCCGTTCATGGCGACGCGGAATAATCCAAAAATCACCAAGCCTAGACCAACAGCAGTTAAGGTAATCGTGCTACCTTGAGTAATCACTCGGTCTAATAACAACTGGGTAAATAAAGGTGTGACTAGTCCAAAAACCTGAATAAACACAGAAGCCAAGAACACTTCGAGTAGTACCGTGGCGTGTGGTTTGACTAACGCAAACAACTGCCAAAAGGGCGTACTTGCTTCTTGGCTTTCTTTGAGTATTGCCGTAGGTTGTAATAACAACGCATAACCAGTCCATCCAGCTTTGAATTCTGCATGGCTTAGGTTACGTTGAGCGACGGCGGGGTCGCCAACAATTACCTGTTTGGAAGTGATTTCATAGACAACAATGTAATGTTTACCTTCCCAATGCGCGATCGCAGGTAGGGGTTGTTCGGCTAGTTTATCGAGACTCGCTTTTACAGGACGGGTAGCAAAACCAATGCTTTCTGCTGCTGCTGCTAATGCACGCAAGGATGCACCACTACGGTTGACGTTGGCTAATTCCCGCAACCGATTGACGCTCAAGCGTTTTCCCCAATAGCGAGCAATCATTACTAAACAGGCTACACCACAGTCCGCAAGGCTTTGTTGTTCAAAAAACGGATAGCGTCGCGTCAGTCGTCCCCATATTTGCCCCACTTTGACTTTGGGACTGGGAAAGTAAGGAAGCAGTCTTTTTTGTTTTGGTTGTGGTAGTGTCTGCGAGGGAAATGGAATGACTTTCCTCTGATTGGCTTTTGCAAAAGAGGCATTGCGATCGCTTGTTTGGTCATCAATCTTTGAATCAGAGGCGATTGATACTTGCCGCTCGAATGTGTCCGCCTGTTGTTGGGAAGAACGAATAAGCATATCCCAATTTTCTGCACGAGCCAACAGGTGAGCCTGTATACTGGGATATTTACTTATTAAAAGCTGCAAGATTTCTTCGTTAAGATAGCAAAGCTTCAAGTTATATGAGGCTCTAGCAACATATGAACTGAAATTCTCTTTTGGAAAAAGAGTCACTTCACCAAATGATGCTCCGACTGTAAGGGTGGAGATTAAATTACCAGAACTATCCAGCAGTCTCACTTTACCGCTAAGAATTATATAAATTCCAGCACGAGTGTTTGTTGATTGCCAAAACTGCTTTGCTGCTGCTGGTTCTATGATTTCTACCATTGCCAAATATGAAGCAAGCTCTTGTTCTGGTAGTTTTTCACCTAAAATACTGATGAGTTGTTGTGGAGAAAACTCTGATAGCATACTGCTTAGTTGTTAGTTGTTATTCTGAATTAAATTGAATGACCAATGGAAACTTGGCTCAAAGTTGGATTGCAAGTCACCGATCGCGATCGTTGTATTCTGAGACTGGTTTATTGCTGCTGTGTTAGAAGAGCTTTTTTGTTTCTTGGAAAGTCCCATCTTTTTCAGCAAGCGGTTGATGTGGCGATCGCTAATTTCAATACCCAATTCTTGAGCTAGGTGTTTGCTTAACCATTGAGCAGTCCAAGTATCAAATCCATAACCATACTCACGAGGGCTATATCTCACCAATTCTTTTAATCTTTCAATGTATTGGTCATTGACTGTCTTGGGTCTGCCTTTCGGTTGTTCTTGCCATTTATGTGCCAGCCCTGCTTTTGCTACAGTGCTCCAGTAACGCGCCATCTCTTTTGAACAACCTAATATTTCGCAGATTTGAGTTTGTGATTTACCCTGGTCTGCCAGTAACATAATTTCCAGCCTTCGACGGTGTTCTGGCTGTAAATTTGTTTGCAAATTCTTAATTAGAACCTTACGCTGAAAAGGTGTTAAAAATTTACTACACCCCTGACCGTTTGTTTCAAAATTATTGTCTATGTTGTTCATCTTTTACTAAGCAGTATCTTCTATTTTTTTGAAGATTTGAAACGGAAAATATTTCAAAATACACAAACCTTTCATTTATATTTGTAGCTAATTGGCTCTATGTAAAAACGTTGCATACTACGTTTCTACATACATGAAATTGTTACCAATCGCACTTAGTCTTACTAGTTTATAACAACAATTTACAGTTTGCAATTATCAATTTATCAATGATAATTGCTTGCTTAGTGTGATTACTCCTTTCCTGCCAAAATATTACTTAATGAATTAACCGCACAGGACGCCGAGAACGTAGAGGAATGAGCAGAGAATATAAGTAATTTTATAGCATCGAAGGGAGTAGCCGTTTTCTGGTATTGCATATTTGCTTGTGGGATGGGTGACACAAGCTGTCCCTTGTCTTGTGACAGCAGGCGGGACGCTAACCTTCCTATGTTGTGATAGTGTTTATTACATTTCAAATTAACTAAACAAGATACTCCTTGAATATGTTTGTCAACAAAATTACAAACAATTCGTTTGCAAAATTAAAGAATTGGTTTGAATACGCAGATTTTTCTGAAATCTGAAATTCTCTGAAAGACAATTTCAATGACCAAGCAACATTTCCTGAATCTATGTATCAAACTACTGCTCATTAATAGTAAAACTTCCTAGTGTTACGTCAAGACTTTATTTCTTAAAAAAAAGAATCTTTGTTGAAAATTTATATTTACTTTATAATATCTTCAAAATTAATTTTAGAGAAAAAAATATGTTTGTATAAATTGTATAAGAAGAGAGATAAAATCAAACAAATTAATTCTCTTAACGTTTTAGTAAAAATACGTATATCATAATTTACTATTTCAATAAGTATTGGATTCTTACAGATGTGGTTATTACCCTATTTTAGGTACAAAAAGAGTTACAAATATCATGGTTAACAGTTATTAATTACCAGTTGCCAGTACATCCCTATAGTATACAGCTAGGGAATTTTAACAAGGATAATTTTTCTTGTTTCCACAAATTCATTCGCAAATTTTATACCGAACGGATACAGTACTTCTCTTTATCGTTGTGATTTATCAGACCCCTCCCTGTGTCTCTTAAAAAGATAGGTTGACTGGTCATATGTATCAAACTCAGCAGAATTTATACCCCAAGAATTTTACTCTGAGCATTTTAGGGGATTTTCACTCTCAAAGGGTGCGATCGCTCATTCAAGCAAAGTTGGGCGATTGGAAATCTAACCCCAAAATGACCAAACCTCAGTTACCTTTGGTATCGCAAGCGAAAAAAGGTGGTGTCTTTTTTATCAACCAGCCCCAATTGACTCAGAAGTAACAGCCCCTTAGGGACTTTGTATGCAACGTCTCTACAATATAAGTTTTAAAGATAAATTTGCTCAGAGCCTCGACAAGGGACTTCCAAATAATAGAATATCCTAAAATTTCTTGTGGTGCGGGCGTCCCGCCCGCCACTAATATAGAACGGGCGGGGACGCCCGTCCCACAATCACCGGATAATTTATTTCTTGGAAATCCCCAACTTCTGCGAAGTTGAGGATCTAGCAGCCTCAGTAGTTCATTGTATGTTGACAATTAGATAAAAGTTTAATCAAGAAATTTTTGTGTAATTTTGACAGTATCTCATAGTAAGTTTATACGAGATATAGTTTGAGAAGAGTAGTATAGTTACGTAAGTAAAAATTGAGCTTTGACAAATACACAGTATTTACCACAGTTTTTTAGTCACAAAGACTGGCATAAGTATTGCTGAAAAAGGACTTTTTGGCAACACGTCAGGATGAGCTAGGTATTTTTCCTTGCTTACAAGTTGAGGTTATCAAGTTTTGCATTGATTCAAAATTACACCCAATAAGATACAGATGAGAACTATAAAGCCATACCTACAAAATGTAAAGTGCTTTTTGCTGCTTGCTTCTGCCATCACAAGCTCTGTGTTAGCACCATCACCTAGTGATGCTGCTACCTTTGCGACGTCTCAAGGCGAGTCACTCTATCTAAACTTTAGCCAAACACCCTTTTCGACTGACACTGTAGCTGATACTGAGACACTTGCCCTGTCCAAGGGGGGTTTTGCAGCTGCTTTTGCTGACGCACAAGCAGTTTTTGTGGTTAAACCATCATTTACATTCAGTTCATCTTTAAGTACAGCACTAGGTGAAACTAAAAATTACTTAGGATTAGCAGAAAGTGCAACTATAGTTCGCGGCTTTTTCAATGTAGAGGCAAATACACTCTTTCATTTTGACTTTATAGCTAATTTAGATCTGGTAACATCAATAGATCGTCCTAAAGAAAATGCAAGAGCTGCTGGAGATGTATTTTTAGCCTTAGTTGACACAAAGCAAAAGCGTGTCTTAGATTTCTTTAGCCTTGTTGGAAATTTAAACACTCTTGGAAATGACGATTTCGTTGCACTTGATAAAAGTGAAAATGTTACCTTCATTGAGCCAGAAAGTGAGTATAATTATAGTTTTGGAAGCAATAACGAATTTGTCACAGCGTCTGTCAAAGGTTCCCTAAACCGCGAGATAACTCAAAATACAGTTTTAGCGCTAGTAGAAATTAAGAGAAATCAGGCTAGAGTTCAAGCACCTGAACCTTCAAGTATCCTGGCTTTACTTGCTCCAAGTACAGTTATAAGCTTAGTATTAAAAGGTAAACGCAAAGAGAAATCTTTAGAATCCTCTTCGCAATCAAAAGTATTTACTGAGGTTTGATACCTTGTTTAGAGAATGTCAGTGCGATAAGCCAGGTACGGCTTGCGTTTCGCGAGCGCAAATTTTGTTGAGAAGTCAGAAAACTCCAGTAATCGCATTGACATTCAATTCAAATAACTGGTACTGATTGTTTAAATGTTAGCTTTTGTTCTTGTAGCACCAGATCCAAATTATATTGAGCTGCTGCCAAATCTGGATTCATAGAGATGGACTGCTGATAGTAGGCGATCGCAGTTTTGAAATCTCCTACCTGTTTACACTTGTTGCCTAAATCGTTGTTCAGCACGGCATAATGAGCTTGTTCATCTAGGGAGAGCTTTCTTTGAGCATGAAGTGCATTAGCTTTGTTAACTTCAGCTTCAATACACTCAGGCTGTAGTTCTAGCGCTTTTTGATAGCAGGCGATCGCTTGTTCCCATTTACCCAGCTGTTGTAGAGCGTAGCCCAGGTTATTATATGCGGCGCTTGCATCCGGCTGTAGAGCTAAGACTCGATTATAAGCTTCTATCGCTTCGGATAACTGACCTTGAGTTTGATATAAATTCCCCAAACTAAATAAAGCCTTGACAGAATGGGGCTGAACCTGAAGCAGGTTTTTCAGCAGATTTTCGGCAGTTTGGTATTCACCTTTTTGCCTCATCAATACGGACAGTCCATGAAGTGCTTCTGGATGATTCGACTCAACTTCCAGAATCTGACGATATCCCTGCTCAGCTTTGGCGAGTTGATTTGCTTGATGAGCCTGAACAGTGAGATGAAAGGCTAGAGGCAAAGCCCTGACATCCCATTTTTTATTCTGACAATTTTTGTATTTGACTATGATATGCTGAAGACGGCGCTCTTTCACTCCAAAAGAATATTTATATTCCTCATTCCCCCTTAAAAAGTCGTAGACTTTAAATCCATTTTGGATAGCATATCGGATCGTGTCAGCATGGAGAATAAGACCAGGAGGGGGATTGTTAAAAGTTTTATCACGACCTGTGATGACAAATAGCATGGATTTCTGCTGAACATCAACAAAGTTCGCGATCGCTCCTAAAGGTTTGTCCCCTTGCCACAGAACCGGAAAATACAGACATTTATGTTCAAAACAATGACGTAAATTAGCGCTAACGATACTCATGATTACGCCACAATTATCCCCTTTTTTCTCTCTCCATGTGGACTCCCATAACTTGAGTAGTATCTCAATATGAGACTCTAGATTGTCTGCGTTAACATGGGTGATATGAAACTCGTCAGAGTTTTCTATTTTCCTTAAAAAGCGCCTTATTTTTTGGCGAGTATTGGAACTGAGGTAGTTTTGCAGATATTGTTCCCAGTTATCCGATAATGAAACATAAGGGGCAATATAATTATCGGTATCTTCTCCAGAATTGTGAATTCGGTGTTGAGTGAACTCAAAACTATCTTCAGGAAAACTCTTCAAAAACCGGGACATCCGTGTATCTGTTTCTAGAATATTTTGTATGTTGAAACTAGACCATTCTAACTGCTGTAGGATGTAAGCTGCAAAAGCAGGAATCACCTTTTCTTCATAACTTGGCAGACAAATCATTCCCGTGTAATCTGCTACGCTATTTCCTGCCATGTAAAGTTCAGTATAAAAGCCACCGTCATCCTGCTGTTCTAGTACAATTTTCAAAGGGAAAAATGCAACATAGGATGAATCATGGGTATCTGGTTTAGCAGCTAGTATAAACCACTGCTCATACACCATCGGTAACCATCCAGATAGCCACACCCAGGATAAGAAGAATTGAGCTTGAGGATCTGCTGCATATACAAAATCCCAATTATTTCTTATTTTCTCGAATGTTTCATCGTCTTCAATTATATCAATTTGCATACTATTTTTACCTTAGTTGACACAACTCAAAAACGTGTTTTAAATTTCTTTAGTCTTGTTGGAAATTTCACCGCTCTTAAAAACGATGATTTTATCGCAATCGCTCAAAGCGAAAATGTTACCTTCATCGAGCCAGAAAGTGAGTATAACTATAGTTTTGGAAGCAACAACGAATTTGTCACAGCGTCTGTCAAAGGTTTCCTAAACCGCAAGAACGCTCAAAATACAGTTTTAGCGCTAGTAGAAATTAAGAGAAATCAGGCTAGAGTTCAAGTACCTGAACCTTCAAGTATCCTGGCTTTACTTGCTTCAAGTATAGTTATGAGCTTGGTATTAAAAGGTAAACGCAAAGAGAAATCTTTAGAATCCTCTTCGCAATCAAAAGTATTTACTGAGGTTTAATTCCTTGTTCAGTGATTGTCAGTGCGATAAGCACTCTTTCGGCTTGCGCTTCGCGATAAGCTGGGTACAGCTTGCGCTTCGCGAACGCAAAGTTTGTTGATAAGTTAGAAAACTCCAGTCATCGCATTGATAATTAATTCAAATAGCGAATCTGAATATTTGCGGGATGCACCTGTCTAAAGTCTGACTTAATTAAGCGCATTTATCCTTTAGGAAGATCTAATGCATATGCAAAAACAAAACCTCCAGCCTGAGCTCTACGACCAGTATCAATGGAATAATTGTTCCCAATCACAAAATTGATATCTCCTTCAGCAGTTCCAGAAACATTAGCCTTAGCACTAGCATCTTTTGCATCGACTGCAGATGCTTTAACATAACCAAAACCGAGAGACAGAGAACCACCATTACCCAGGGGTATACTATTGGTTTTAGTTATAGCCTTGACTTTGGTAGAGTCACCATAAGCAGTACCTTCAGTAGTAACTGAAGTCGCAGCGCCTCCTAATATTGCATTGTTTTCAGAAATGATGTCTAAATGGCTTAAGTCGGAGATAATCATAGCTAGAAACGCCTTTATAATTCTAATGTTTTGTCAATTTATTATTACATATTATGCCAGTCATCTTCTACTTATTTATAAAAAATTTACTTTTAAGACTCATTTATAAAAATTTTACCATCAATGATTTTTAGGAAATTTAAAATTAAAAAATATCTAACTTTTTGTGGAATGGCGCTCACATTTCATCCTATAAAATGAACGGGTGAGGAAGCCTACCTTACAAGATGAGGAATTTATTTCTTGGAAGTCTTTTATTTTATATTAAGAGGATATTTGTCAGCCAATTCATACTTGCTTTATCAATTAGAAATCGCACAGCAGATCCTACAACGGGGGAACCCCCAGCAACGAACTGGCTCGACTATTTGATATCCCTGGAATCTCTATTTCTCTGTTCTCTTTTATCTAAGGCTTGCTTTGCTTTCAAAACTTCTTTCAAATAGCTTAATTGCCTATTCCAAGCTGAACGAGGAAGTAGGGGAATCTTCGTTAATTCATCTTTTGATGAATCAACGACAGTTTTTTTCTCTTGAATTTTGGTAATTTCTAAATTTTCTACCACGATCTATTGCTCCGCCAATGAGTAAGAAACTTCGGGTTTGTTCTGCCAACTTTCAGACCACTGAATACGATCGGCACTAAAGTTTAATGGATCGTTTTCTGGTAAGGGAGTATTTATAGGCTCCACAATTAGCTCAAATTCACCATTATCAAAGGGGAATCCTTGCGCTCTCACTTTGGGAATAACGCGCTCCCTCACACCTTGTTCTTCATGAACAAGAGCTACCACATAACATACCAGCTGCGTTAATAGCTTTGGCAATTTCCAGCCAGTCTAGACGCAGAAACGCCTCACCGCCGATGAGGGTAACTTCTTTAATCCCAACTTCTGCCATTTGCCTGACAAGATCCAATGCTTCCTCGGTGGAGAGTTCTTTAGTGCGTGCATTGCCAGCACGGGAACCACAGTGGCTACAAGCAAGATTACATTTTAAGGTTATTTCCCAAACGGCGTAAGTTGTGCGGCTATATGACATGGCTAATTCTTCTTGTTTGGAGAGGTTTATTTGTTTGGTTTATCAATCGCTTTTATTTTCACAAGCTCATAATCAAAGTTCTCTCCATGTTTCTCGATAGTTTTTATCTTTACTTTATCAAAACCTTGAAGATCGTAATTGACATCAGCTACAGGATCTTCACCAATTGCAAGAGCCATTCCTGTACCCTTGAGCTTAGCACCACCGTTCTTCTTAGCTTTAAGTGTAAGAGCTGTAGCAGTAATAGTAGTAGCACCATATCCTGCAGCTGACGCATCAGCAGTTATAGTCCCACTAGCACCACCTACAATTAGTTCGTTTTCTGAAGCATTCTCTAAATGGGATAAGTCTGCAATCTTCATAATAATTAACCTTTTTGTTTTCAATTATTTGATGCGCTAATTTTGACTCGATTTGTCTATATACTCGTCATTTGGAACAACTACCCCATATAGTGCTTGTACGGGTGGATCGAGTGGATCGATGACTACGCCATACAGGGGCTGTGGGTCATTGGGATATGGTTTGGGGTATGGTTTTGGATGTGGTTTTGGGTAGGGTCTTGGATGAGGATGAGTGGGATATTCTTCTTTGGCAGGCCAAGCATATCTCAAACCACCGACAGCCCCCACTAATTCCTCTTCGCTGAGTTCGTAAAACTCACCATTATCTTTTAATTCCAATATTTTGATGGTGGCTTCTTCAAACTCATCTTGAGAAAATATATAGCCACTATCTGCCATTACCTTTCTCACTTCTTCGGCTTTCTCGCTCATGAGTTGGGTGCGGAAAGCTTCATCTTTAACTAGTTTGATAAGAAAGTCTTTGACTTTTTCAAAAATTTCTAGGGACATGATGATTACTTTCTCCTTGAGTACTACTCTTTGTCAGGATACAGTTAAATGAAGGTTTACTCCAATACATCAAGTTTGAAAATAAATAGAAGGATCTGCTACTTGACGTAACTGTTCAGATGAAGAATAGTTATCTGTGACAATTTGCGGACATCGCATACAAGCTGCCTTACCTTCTTGCTGCCACCAGCGACAATTTCGGCGGATAGAACAGGGTGGTAGTTCTTCTACTACAGCAGGTAATTGTTCCACAATCCGCATTGATAGACGACAGTCTTTGCCATCAAAATGCTGACAACCCGACTCCATACAGGATGCTGCGGTTCGAAAAATTTCAGCGGGTGTAACTGAGCCTACCTTTGCCATTAATTCATTTGTAACGGGTAGGGGTTGTTTGAGATAGGCTATACGGGGTGCAGTCGCCATTCCACCGACTATGCCAAAGACAACACCATCCGCTGATTCAGGTCTAGCACTAGGACAAAGGGTTGTTTGGGTGGGGATAATGTCTTCCATTAATTCAGCCTCCATTGAAAGAGCATCTTTAACACTTGAAGGCTAAAAATTAAGCAAGTTTATTGTAATCCTGTGCAATTAGTCCAACTATAAGTGGTGGACGAACTGGCTTAAACCCTGCTACTATAACCTCTGGAGTCTTCTTACTTAAAGCTTTTGTAGATTTATCAATTGTCAGACCACCTGCAACTTTCGCAGCTTCGTCATCAGATAAAGCTAAACAACCCTCTTCTTCTACTAGCCCCCTTCGTATCACTGCATTAGTAATGGCAAGATCGATTAGGTCATTAATTTCTATGTGATGGTTAGATTTTTTATTGCTTTCCATATGTTTACACTGGGTGATTGAATTATGTCAATTGTTTGGTACAAGATGTGAGTATTGTTCTAGAGCATCGATACAGTAATGCCAAAAACCAGGTTTCTTTGATTTGAGCCAACGAGATATCAAGTCATGCCACCCTTTTTCGGGTAACGAGATATCAAGTAACGCCTCTTTCAAGGAACGAAATATCAAGTAACGCCCCCCTTTTTAAGGGGGGTAGGGGGGATCTTCTTAGATTGATGTATTACTAACCAAGCAGTATCGGATGTGTAATATTCTCTAGAAGTGCAGGTAATTTCCCCTAATCTCGTGTTTTAATTTTCATTTAATCCTAACATAATTATGTTAGGATTTGCATATTAATTCATCAAAAGGTTTACTAAATTTTGTGTAATAGGGAAACCAGTTTCATTTTCAAAATGAATAAACATTGGACTGGGATTTGCTTCTAAAAAAATATATTCATTGTTTGGTTTAACACGCCAATCAATAGCAGTCCAATCTAGCATAAATGCTTTTGCGATCGCCAAAGATTGTTGTTGAACTGCTTCTGGTAATTCTCTAGGAATCAACTCAGCATCCGTATCTTCTCGAAAGTCTATAGCAGGGCTACGAATTTCAGCAGAATAGACTGATTCTCCAATAACATAACTGCGAACATTTGTACCAGGAATGTATTCTTGTATTGCGATCGGAGAAAGCATCAAAACTAAATTTAGACGTTTAGGTTCTAAATGTTCCTCTGTCAAAACTTGAGTATGAGCACCACCATAAACTGGTTTAAAAATGACTTTTTCGTGTATCTGAACAAATTCTAAAATTTCTTCTGGATGATTACCGATTAAAGTATCTGGAATTGTGACCCCTATTTGTTTTGCTTTGTTTAGTTGCAACGGTTTTTCTTTATGAAATTGGTATGCTTGCCAGGAATTCACCCAACGAGATGGACAAGCTTGCATGAATGAGCGTAGGGCACTCATAGAATCGTTAAATGCAATTTGCTGTTGGTATGAGTCTTTCAACTGAGGAATATAAACACCAGAGAAAGTACGCCAAAATATGCTGTGAATCTCCTGAAGCTTTAATCGCCGCCCTTCTGGTAGAGTCAAGCATCCTATTTGGGTATTAGGATTCCAAGACATTCGCAATTGTGTGGGAAAAAGGTTAGTATCTAAATAATCGACTCTTGCGCCTGCTTGAGTAAGAACATTTTTGAGATGGGCAGCATGGGTATCTGAAGAATTACCTAGAATTAAAATGTTCATTGGAAACGAAAAATTTAAACAGTTAGTAGTTAGTGGTTAATAGATAGTGGTTAGATATTAGGGTTTTTCTACCATCTACTAACCACTAACTACTAACTACTAACTACAACGAAATTACCAATCGATTGAACTTCCACCAGCTTCTAACCGAGTTTTAGTAACAGGATGTCCACCCTCTTCACCTAGAGCTAAAGTGGTAACCTCAGGAGGCTTAGTAGGATGTTGAGGCTTAGTGGGGCGTGGTTTGGGCCGAGGATCGTCTCCTCCTTCACTTCCGGGACATGGAGCAGAAATACACACTATTTCACCGCCGCCTTCTTCGCCGAAAGCTTTAGTAGTAGCAATTTTGAGTCCACCCGTGACTTGGTTGGCTTCTTCATCGCTGAGGTTTTCTTCAAAATTTAGTTCTAGCGCTTCTAAGTCAGAAATATCTAAAGCAAAAGGATGGTTCATATACTTTTCCTGGATGTTCTAATTCTTGAAAAGAATTTATTGTGCTTGAGAAATCGATAATAAAGTTATCCAGTGTCGTCGAGTCTTAATGAAGTGGGTTGCACCCAGTCAGAAGAATCTACGGGCTGGATAACAGTGGAATTGAGTTGTTACTGTGGTGAAGGGGGCGTGATGGCTTTAACCTTAATACGACCAATAGCTATAGCACTGGAACTTCCGTCAATAGAACGAACCTTACTCTTGACGAAAGTTTTTTTACCTTCAGCATCACCGAAAACACTAACCTCAGCTGTAGGATCATCTGCGTCAGAGGCTACTGCCACAACAAAACCTTTACCTCTAGCGATAAAACCATTGTGAGGTAAATTTTTAATAGAGGTTGTAACGAGCTCGCTAACGTCACTTGAGTCGCCATAAGCCGTTCCCTCAACAGTGACTATGACTCCGGTACCACCTATAATGGCAGTGTCTTCAAAAATGGTTTCCAGATGACTTAAATCGGAAATAATCATAGCGGAAATGAAAGTGTGAAACATCATTGAATTGAAATGTGCTCTAAAGTTCAAGTAGTGCCTGAACTCTTGAGTCTCTTTGCTTTTACTTTCTCCTAGCGCTATGTTTGGGTTAGTATCAGCAGCTAGGAGTAAAGAAAAACTTTAACTTACTCGTTGGCGAGAAAGATAGTTATTAAAGTTTGGTATCCTGTCTTCAGTTGGTAAATGCGATCGCAATCCGTCGATACCATACTGATGAAACTTCATTTAAATCTAGCTTCTTTTCATTATCAGTTAAGATGACCTGCTCATCCTTATTGCTGTAATAAATATCTAGTTGAACCTTTGTAGGAAAACGGTCTGTATCAAAGCGAAAAGCCCTTCCGCCTTTTGCTTCAATAGCATTCATGACTAAAGGTATACTTTCGTTGTCTTGGCTATAAGTAATTATTAAAACGGTCATACAATGAGTAGATTTTGGATTGACGATTTTAGATTGCAGATGAAAAATTGAGTAACAACTATAAATTGCATTGTCTTGGACTCTCGATTTAATCATTAGTCCACAATCTCCAATCTAAAATCCAAAATTTAGAATCTAAAATTAAGCAACTAGGGTGTCTGCAATAGTATTTGAAATAGGATAACCCAAGTCCCGTTCTAGCATCCCCCACTCTCCTGTAGGATTCACTTCTAAAAAGATGTACTCCCCAGATGGTGTTTGGATGAAGTCAAATGCTCCAAAGACTAGCCCAAAGCGAGCCATGAAAGTCTTGATATTTTGGATGAGTTGATTGGGAAGTTCATGAAATAACCACGTACAAGCCTCATCACTTGCTAGTCGCCAATCAAGAGTGGATGCTGCATACTTAGAAGCATCTAGCGCCCCTACAAATACATTACCATCTACAAACACCACCCGCAGTTCCCGTTGCTTTGGAATTTGCTCTTGAAAAACCATGGGACAAGAGCGTAGTGTTGCGGCATCGAACAAGTCTTTTTCTTTCACAGCACTAGTGTACATGAAGAAAGAAGAGCCTTTCATACTCTTGGAAAGAGGAGTTAACAACTTGGTTACTATTTTTCCTTGCACCTTATAGAAAAACTCTCGTGCTTCCTCAGCGTCATTAGTGACAAGAGTCTGAGGTATAGTTAGACCGACTTCACTCGCAACTCTCAATTGTCGTAATTTGTTTTTTGCAAAGTTTACTCGCTGCAAGTTATCAATCCAACGAGCCTCTCTGAGACTGTCCCAAAAGCCTTCCAAGGCAGCAAGTGACTCTCTAGCGCATGCTGCTTGAAAATGAGGTGCCATTTCTTCACTCACTTGTGGTAACCAAATACGCCGCATCCAGACAGAGCGTACATACTTGGTGCTAGTGGAGCAGTTACCATATTCCAACCGATGATGATTTCCAAAGTTATTCAGCTTGGCTTTGAGTTGCACAGCTAGAGGAAATTTATCTGTGTCTAGGCGAAATGGTTGTACACCCTTTTTTGATAAGGCTTCTGCCACTCTATCTACTGTGAAGAAATCACCACTATAAGTAACTAATAAAACAACATCACGTGATAGGTGCATAAGACATCGTTGGTATCCCTAAGTTGTTATCTTTGCATTTAGCTGCGAGCTAAAGTCATTTCTATATTTATTTGACTCGTTTATTTTACAAGATAACCATAGTCATCGCTGTCTGATGGATACTTTAGCGTAACTGCCTCATGTATATCGCTCCTTGGACAAGTGAATTTGACTTAAGTTATCACTTGCGATTTACACCCATTCATTTGGTACTAGAACTTGAGCTAGAACTTGAGCTAGAACTTGAGCTAGAACTTGAGCGGCTGGTACTATAACTACCATGAGAAGAAGTACTGATAAATACAGTTTGGCTAGTCTCACTTTCTTTGTCCTCAGATGTTGTCACTACGCTAGTTGCCTTTACAACATTTTCGCCATCATTTGAGACTACTTTTTTGATAATAACTTGATGTTCTGTCATAATTTTCGCTTTCAAAAGTATCAGAACTAATGCCTTTATACAACTAGGTTTCCAAATTTTCACCCAGCTTTTTGTAACTGGTAAAACGCTGAAAGCGCTTTAGAGCTTCCAGCGTTTCAATTCAAGCTTGAAAGAAATGTAACAAGTAAAGGTTTTCTCTATATAAGATGAAAAACTTTACGAGTAACCTCTTCAACAGAGGTTACTATATTAATTAGTAGCTAGAAACTTTTACTCACAGGAATGAAGCCTAGATGAGCAAGAGTATCTTACCACAACTTATTAACCGTTAGTTGCGGATACGGATGAGGAGTAAGCACCAGAGTATTTACTGTCGGTCTTAGTACCAGTAAAGGTTTCAGCAAGTGTGTCCTTACCGTATGCATCAGCTACAGCTTCAGCATCAGCTGCATTACCTTTGACATCTACGTCAGACTTGAAGCTCTTCTTGATGTCAACGTACTTCTTAACGTTAATCTTTTCATTTTTCTTGACATCAGCGTAGATTTTTGCTCCACCTACAACACCGTTTCCAACAACAACTTCTAAGGTATTTAAATCGGAAATAATCATTGGTTTTCTCCTGGGAATTAATTTTTTTGGGAATTTGTTTGTGAGCGACTTGTTTTTGTCTCTCACACTTTTACTATAGCTTATCTATTTTAAAAGTCAACATCTGTTTTCGGAATTATCCATTATTTTCATCAATCATTTTTATCAAAAAATTAGAAGACAATCTATTCATTAAAGTTATAAAAATAAAAACAACAAAATTAGGTAATACCAATATTTTTATTACCTAAATAAAACTTATAGCTATTGATTTTTCTAAAAATTAAACAGTTTACAGTATCTTAAAAAGAAAATAAGCAAAAAGCCTTAATACACTATAAAAGTGTATACTTACAATCCGATTGCCAGCAAATAAAATTTACAAAAAACATACTCTATCCATATAAAGTTGGGTTGAGCGTCAATAACAAATAAATTTCAATTTGTTAGCTGTTTGAATCTGCTTGATAACAAACTCCTTAAGCCTGTTTCAGCAAGTCTTCCTGTGTTGGTAAGTTGTTATGTACGTCCAACTGAGTTACAATTTCCATGCTTGTTATTTGTTGCTTTAACCAATCAGAAAACAATTCTTTAGTAATTTTTTGACGTAACTCCTCATCCAATTGGGGTTGAATTATATCCTCTACCCAAATTAAATGTACTCCTTTTGAAGTTGTCATCGGTTTCAGAATTTCTGGTGGATTGGCATTAAACACAGCGGCAGCAATCTCAGGGCGAAAATCGCGGCGCGAGCGAATACCTTGATACCCGCCTGCACAGCGAAGTAGTGGTTCTTGAATGTACTGGCGGGCTATTTCTTGGAAACTAATTTCGCCTTCTTGAAGAGCGTAAAATAACTCTAAAGCCAAGTCCCTATCATCTAAAACTACTTCATAAGTAGCTACTTCAACATAATCAAGTTTGTTCTCATAAAAAAACTGTTCAACACGATCCGCAAATAAGTGGTTTGCTAATTTTTTTTCCAGAATTGTGGCATAGACTAATTCTTCAAATTCCTTCAGAGTCAAATGATGCGTCTTCAACCACGTCCAGGTGTCTTTAGCTGTTACAAGTTTTTTCTCCAGTCGGAGCTTGTCTCCCTCCTGTTGTATTTCTGCTTCGTTCACAGTAATGCCAAGCTCAGAGGCAGTTTCAGCAACAATTTTCCGTGTTGCGATCGCTTCTACCACTTTCGGAACTTGAAAACCGAGCTTAATATTGTGAATTATGTCTTCGGGGGAAACAATCAGGCTTTCTAACACGACGCACCTCCTCAAACGATTTTGGATTTTGGATTTTGGATTTTGGATTCGGGGATTCTGGGTTTTAGAGAATATCTCAAGTGTTAGCATTTTGGTTCATTAAAACTTTGACTAAAAAGCTGCACCGTCTTTTTGCAATTTCTTGAATGGGTCTAACACATAGTCAATGACTCGTCGTTGACGAATAATGACCTCTGCAGTCGCTGTCTGACCTGCTGTTAGGGGAATACGCTTGCGACCAGATTGGATATAGGGCTGGGGTATAGTAATTTCCAACTCAAAGGTATTTACATCACCAAGACTTGTTTGTTGAACTCTTGAATCTGGCGAAATCCAATTGACTCGCCCTTGTACAACTCCATAGTCTTGAAAAGGATAAGCATCTAGCTTGATTTTAACAGGCATCCCCATCTTTAAAAAGCCAGTATGCTCCATTGGCATCTGAGCTTTAAGTACAACGCTCGAATTTTTAGGTGCTATTTGAGCCACTCTTTGACCGGGCTGTAGTACGGCTCCTGGTTTAGTAACTGGTAGCTCAAAAATCACACCATCGATGGGCGCTCGGACTCTTCTTTGCTGCAACTGAATCTTCAAAGACGTTATCTGGCTCTTTGTCTGAGCAATTTCTGATTGTATGGCGTTGATTTGTGATTGCTGTTCTTTCAGTTGTTCCTCAGTTTTTAGCTTTGCTAATCTACCTGTATGAATCAGGCTTTGATAACTGCCTTGTTCTTCCTGCACGCGAAGTTGGGCTTGTTGAATATCAGATTTAGCTTGGAGAAGTGTTCTTTCATAACTACTTTGTTGCTCTTGAAGGCTAGACTGAGCTTGAGAAATCTCAGTTCGAGCTTGTACAAGGCGTTCATAGTCTTCTTTTTTAGATTGTTCTACCTCTTTAAACCGATCTTGTGAAATAGCACCATCTTCATAAGCTTTTTTATAGCGCGGAACTTTTTCTTGAGAAGCTTGAAAACGTACTTCCGCTACCTTATAGGCTGCTTTACTTGACTCCAGTGCTTGTTTTATCTGGTTGACTTTAGCCAATTTTTCCTCTTTTTGGAGGTTATAGGCAGTTTTAAGAGCATCGAAATTTTGTCGCTCTTGCTCTACTTCAGAAAGTTTCGCCAATTCTTGAGCCTTATTTTGTTGTTGCTGCGTATTAAGAGAGAGTACTAGTTGATTTTTAAGAGTCTCTAAGTTTGCATAACGATTTTGCAAGCCTTCTAGCTTTAACTGTGCTTGTTGTAGTTCTGTTTTGAGAACATCTGACTCAATTTCCAATAAAGTTTGCCCTGCTTTTACAATTTCTCCTTCTTTGACATTGACAGCAATGACAGTACCGAGAGCTGGACTATCTAATTTTTGCGTTGCTCCCTTAGGTTCTATACGCCCTCTAGCACTACCTGTTTCATCAATCTTCGACAGAGTTGACCAAGGTAAAACAATAGCTGCAAAGCCTACTGCAACGTACAATAAAGAACGCGTCCAAACTCTAGGTAAGGCATCAAGAAGTTCTTGCGTACCGTAATGGAACTCTTGCTCCTTATCAGCTGTACTTTCATGCTGAAGTTCTTGAGGTTTTTTGCTATCCACCGGCGGGATACGATTCAAATACTCATCTTGCTCTGTCTGAGAGAGTGCAGATGATGAATTAGAAAATAGCTGTGGCATATTTTTGCATCTCTACTGAGATGTAAGGATATGGAGAAAAGGTAGAGAGTAGGGAGTGAGGGAGTGAGAGAGGGAGGGGGAGTAGGGGAAGTAATTACCACTAACCACTGTACGGGCGCAAGGCATTGCGCCCCTACTAACTCAACCCGCTTGAGCAAGCTGTTGTTGGTTGAGGTAATAATAATGACCCTTCTTAGCTATTAATTCCTCATGCGTCCCGCTTTCTACCAACACACCACGATCTAAAACCAGAATTAGGTCTGCATTGCGTATGGTGGACAAACGGTGAGCAATGATGAAACTAGAACGCCCTTTAAGAATGGTTTTTAAATTATTTTGAATGATACGCTCCGATTCAGTATCAAGATGACTGGTGGCTTCATCAAAAATTAACAAGCGAGGGTTACCAAGTAAAGCACGAGCGATCGCAACCCGTTGACGTTGTCCACCAGAAAGCAATCCACCACCTTCACCAATTTGGCTTTCATAACCCATTGGTAATTGTCGAATAAATTCATCGGCTCCAGCTAATCGCGCTGCTTCCATAATTTCTTCAAGAGTCGCTTCTGGATGAGCAATGCTAATGTTTTCCCGAATCGTACCACCAAAGAGAAATGTATCTTGGTCAACAACACCAACTTGAGAGCGAAAAGAGCGCAAGTAGATATAATTTAAATCTTGACCATCAATTAATATCTTTCCTTCTGTGGGAGAATACAATCCCAAAATTAATTTAGAGAGAGTTGTTTTCCCCGAACCACTGCGCCCCACAACCGCTACCGTTTGCTCGGGCTTGATTTCAAAGCTTAAATTTTGTAGGACGTTAGTGTCACTTTGTGAGTTATAGCGGAAAGTCACGTTTTCAAAGCGAATGTGACCGCGAAATTGTCCTAGAGACTGACGGGGATGATTTTCTAAGTCTTCTTCTAGTTTAGCTTCCAAGACATCATTGAGGCGTTCGGTAGAAATCATAATTTCTTGCAATCCATTCCATAGCAATGCCAAACGCTGGAACGGACCGAGCACATTACCCAACAACATATTGAAAGCAACAAGTTGTCCGATGGTCAGTTGTTGGTGAATCACTAACGATGCACCGTACCACATCAACACTGTACTGGATAGAAGATTAATTGAGGAACTGATAATCTGTAAGCGGTTACTAATAATCTGTGCAAAAAAGCCCTTTTTAACAACATTATTTAACAATTCTTCCCATTTCCAACGCACTGTCTGCTCTACCCCCATCGACCGAATAGAGCGAATTCCTGTCAGGCTTTGAATTAAATAACCGCTTTCTTCAGCTCCTGCATAAAATATCTCGTTAGAAATACGGCGGAGGATACCTGTACTAGAGAAGACTAAGATAAAAAATGGTGGTACAGTTAACAGTGCTACTAATGCCATCTGCCAGTTGTACAGGAACATGATGACTAGATAGATGGATAGTGTCAGCAAATCGAGAAGAACTGACAGTGTCTCTCCGGTAAGAAAGCTCTGAATTTTGTGATTCTCTTGAATACGAGAAGTAATGTCGCCCACACAACGCGACTCAAAAAATGATAAAGGCAAGTGCAATGTGTGCTTCATAAAACCAACTAGCATGGATACACTGATTCGGGTAGCAGTGTGATCCATGAGATACTGGCGCACCGCATTCACAAAGATGTTGAAAAACCCAAAAACTAACATCCCGAAAGCGACAGCATTTAAAGTCGCGATGCTTCCTTGAACAATAACTCGGTCAAGTAACATCTGGGTGAATATTGGTGAAACCAGTCCAGACAGCTGAATCAGCACTGAGGCAACAAATATTTCTGCCAGTACCCAGAAGTGGGGTTTCAGTAGCTCATAAAACTTCCAAAAGCCCTTAATTTCTTCCTTGGAGTCTTTTAGCAGGGCTGTTGGTTGTAGTAACAAAGCATAACCACTCCAATCTTTCTTAAATTCAGCAGCAGTTAGAGTGCGTATCCCAATAGCTGGATCGGCCATGATAACACGCTTGGGCGTGATTTCATAAATGACAACAAAGTGCTTGCCTTCCCAGTGAGCGATCGCCGGTAGGGGTTGCTGTGCTAACTTATCAAAACTGGCTTTTACCGGACGAGTTGTAAAACCAACACTTTCTGCTGCTGCTGCTAAGTTCTTTAGTGATACCCCATCTCGGCTTGTGTCAGCCAAATCCCGCAGTCGATTAAGACTAAATCGCTTACCCCAATAGCGACTAATCATGACAAGGCAAGCTGCACCACAATCAGAGGCGCTATGTTGTTCAAAGAACGGGTATTGCTTGGTAACGCGTCCCCACCAATGCTCTGCTTTTACTTTAGGGGTGGGAAAGTAAGGCTTGAGCCTTTTTTGCTTTGGTTGTGGCTCTGAACTTCTTTGCGGAAAGGGAATAATGTTTCCGACAGAAGCTGAGCGTTCCGATCTGGACTTTACAGGACGTTGTTTGCGATCGCTTGCACTGACTAGTCGTTCTTGAGGAGCGACAAACTCTGCTAATTGCTGCCAATGTTCTAGTGCAGGCAACCAATTTGCATCCCTCATAATATAAGCAATTGTTGGTTGCAAAATCTGCCAACTGTCTTGTTGTGAAGCTGGATAGATTTTGCCCGGAGTTAGAAGCTGTCCCTCAGAATGCCGCAGTTCTCCTTTAAGCAACACCAAACACTTACAATCTTTTGGTAGAGTAGCTTGTTGATGGTCACCTAGATCGTGCCGCTCAAACAACGATAAAGCTTTGAGCATTCCTGGCACATCTGATATATTGCCCATCTCTTGCCAGTTTTGGTGACATAACATGACCAAATCCCACAGTTGAGCCCGTTTCAAGAAGCGATCGCGAATACTTGGGTGGCGCTCTATTAAAGCTTGCAATATTTCTTGTTTGAGATAACAAAGCTTAAGATCGGTTGAAGCTCTAGCAGCGTATGGCTGAAAGTCGTCCGAAAACAGCGTTGTTTCTCCAAAGCAAGCTCCCGAACTTAGAGTTGCGATTAAATTTTCATCACTATCTAACAATCTGACTTTCCCTACAAGAACAATATATATTCCTGGGTTAGCCGATACTGTTTGCCAGAACTGCCTAGCTACTGGTGGTTCCACGATTTCTACCAATGCTAAGCATCTCGCCATTTCCTGCTCTGAAAGTGCTTCACCCAAAGCATAAGTGATACGTTCACCTAACAGGTGTTCGGAAAAAACTGATAGCATTACCTCGCCTCCGCGTAAAAGTACTTAGTTTTTGGTCTGGACTGGAAATGAACGCAAGAATCAAAAGTCCAACAGAAACTAGACTTTAAATCGGAAACTTGTCGATAGTAATACTCGTATCGCTAGCAAAAAGCTGGTTGCCAGCAGCTTTTATCAAAAACTTGCTCTGATTTGTTGTAGTTTTGCTTCTAACGAACTTATTGTGACTAAAACCTTGTTGTTGACTGGAATGGTGTGACATAATTATAGCCAGTTGCCGTCATGTACGATAAGGTGGACAAAGCGAGTCTGTTGCAGCTGATATCGTCCGGATGTAGTGGATTAACAGCTGCATAATTAGTTAGCCCTGGGAAGCTAATTAATTGGGGTATATGATGAGCATGACCTTGGAAGCAATCTCTCCAGTACCTGGGAATCTGGGGAGATACTCCTTGGTCGTTCGATTCTCTTTAACTCATCTCCGTAGTTACTGGGACTTAACTCAGAAGATTGTAGCCGTTGAAAAATCGTCCGTATAGAGCAGTTATTGAAAGTTTGTAAAGATTTGTTTGCATTAAGTAAGTAGAAAGCATCCTTTTTAAAAAGTATGGCTCCTGTGTCCATAGTTTAGATAGTGTTTTTTATGTTTTGGTGCTGCTCGAGCAAATGCTCCTAGTAATTTCAAGGATGCGGGTTTTGAGCGTTGGCTTACAGTTGCTTTATCTTGAAACTGACCAAGATCGAAACTACACACCGCCTGGTAACCAACAATTCGCTTTACCAGTTTGTAGGAGCAAGACGAACTCACCTGAGAAATCATTAAGCTCAAATTAATTAAATCTTGGTCAATTCACTTAAAAATAGTTTGCTGCTCTATAGCTCAATAATTCAAAGTAATAAAACACGGGTGTAGTTGCTATCCTCTCCCTCGTCACCTTACTAACATCCTTCTTTCGTTACGATATCACTATAAACCAACTCCTACCTCAGAAGCAATCTTGAAAACAAAGTTAAGCACTCCTTTGCTTAGGTGTACAAGACTTTATTAGTAAATTTACTGATATCTTGTCAAGAGGTTCACATAAAAAATCTCTTATTTTTCAAAAAACCCATTTAAGGTTCTTAAAAAATTTAAAATTCGCCTTGCTCTTTTGTGCTTATTCTTATCATATTTATAAGTTTTACTTATTTAAAAAGCTTTTAAAATAATAAACTTATATTTGAATTTTTATAGAGTTATTAACAAGTTAGATGATTTTTTGATTTCGAGCGTCAAATTTGCTAAATATTTCCCCCCTATTATAAGTAATACTTATAATTGCCTCGCCGACTATATTAGATAGTAATAATTTACACTATTTACAACACGCACCGCCCTCAAAAGAGGTATGGTGTATTTACTGAGGTAATTGCCCTCTAGCCCGAAACCACCAGAGCCAACTATAAAGAGCCAGATAGAAACCATAAGCTTTTCGACTGGTTAAAAAAATTATCCTCGTACATGAAAGGTTTATACACTCTGTAACTGATGTAAAACAGCGAATGAGGCAACAGAAATATCTATTGGTAAAAAAAATATTAAGTTTCTTTACTGACTTTGTCAATCCCTCGCTGATGATATTTGAGAAGAACGAACCAGACTTTTTGCTTCAGCTAAGAGCCATTGCTGAAACATATTGTTCAGAATTTCTTTATATCTCTGGGTTGTAAGTTCTGCAGGGAGCAAGCCCTCTACCATGAATAGATGGTACCCTTGTTCGGTCTTCAGAGGGCCGATTAACTCTTTTGCTGGTTTACTGAAGACAATAGCAGCTATGTTAGTAGGAATTACCCCACGCTCGATTTTTCCTTCGTAGCCACATCTTCGCCGGCGATTATCATCGATATCGTAGAGGTGAGCAGCGTCATAAAAACTAATTTCACCCTCTTCAATTTGATAGTAAAGTTCTTGAGCAAGTTTTTCATCGCTCACTATTAATTGGTAGAGAATAATTTGCTCAAATCCCAAACTATTTTGCCAGAAAAATGTCTCGACCTCCTTAGAAAATAAAGCAACAGCTAACTTTTGTGCTAACAATCGGTTCCGGATTCCGATTTCCCAATCATCAAAGCTTATAAGTTCGTCAGCTAACCATGCTAGCGTGTCGGAGGCTTTTTCCAAACGCTTCTCGCGACGTTGACGCTCAGCTTCAGCTTCAATTTCTTCTGTTGTAACAGCGAGCCCTCTCTCTCGAACTGCACGATTTATGACCCTCTGAAATAAAATATTTTGGCAGACTTCCTTATAATTTGTTTCACTTTTTAGAAAGCTAACAATCTCTTCAGGTACGATCGCAATTTTTAAGACATCATTCATGGATAATTAGTATAACAGTCTCAAATACTACTCTCAGCATAAATGTAGCAATTAGCTGTTTATTTTAATGACTTGTTCTGTAATTACTCTATATATTTTTATCGTAAAATAATAAAAATATAAATTGTTGAGAACACGGAACCTTTCTTGAAAATTTTGGTATACTACAATCTCAACTTTGCTTAAAATTGTTGATGGTTAGTAGTGGTAGAACGACTGTACGGGCGCAAGGCATTGTCTATTGTACGGGCGCAAGGCATTGCGCCCCTACTAACCCTTCTTTACTGAAACCCGCATATTTTGAAGGACAAATCTTGAGTGCTTTCTACTTCAGGTTCGGACTTCATAGATTGATATTTTTCAACTTGTGTTTTCAACCATTGCTGGCTTCCTCCACGGACTTCAGTTTGGCGCTTACCAACAACTTCAAGATAAGCTAAGTCTTTAATTTTACTCAAGCAGCTTGTGGGCGTCACACGATCGGTGGCTCTTTTCTCCGAAGGAAGCTTAGCAATTTTCAGACTTTCGTTAGATTGTGTATTAGTATTAGATCTCGAAACGTGAGAGTTCTCTTTAAGCAAACGATTATAGGTACGATAGGGAATGTAATGTAGAGGATTGTAGCCAGCGAAACGTAACATCAGAACACAAGCCCAAGAATACTTACCTGCAAGAATAGCTTCTACAACTTGGTCGAATTGTTCGGGGTTGATAGTCTTATTTAAATTGTTACTGCCAGAAATACTGTGGTTCATAGTTTTTGTTGTTTTGATAGATATAAACGAGTCTGTCGTCTTTGGTCGTTTGTAGTTCAATGAGTGTCTATATAATTGCTCTTGCTTTTAAAGCATATGTAAGATTTGATAGAGCAACATATCAGTTCAGTAATCAGCAACAAATGTCAAGGAGCTTTGTGCTAGCTTTTGAATCGACTTTTCATTTGATACTTCGATTGCTATCTGTAATCGAGGCAACAGAAGAATGCAACTCTAACTTCGATAGACCTGGCTTGATTTCTTAGTAGATTTTGCACTCGAAGCAGTAGATACAACTTTTTTGGAAAAGCTTTGAGTATTCCGCCGTAAATCGATAATATCTGTTGGCTTGTTATTCACAGCACTTGTTTGAGAAGCCCGATTTGCCATCTTTAGTGCTTTAATTGCTGTACGAGTGCGAGCTAGCAAACGAGAACTATGTATCATATTACGTACTTGACTCGATTGCATTTGGTTATTGACTAACTGTTGCCGTCGATCTTCAACTTCAGCCGGCGAAAATTCTCCGTTTAATTCCGTAACCACTTCGACTGGTTTCCACTCTCTGGCTGAAGTCACAACAGTATTGTCGAGTGAATGCAAATGGTTCGGCAGAATTTGAGATTGCTCTCCTAATGCTACAACTTTACCTCGAACTTGACTGACTTGTTCAATCCTTCCCGCCCACGACCAAACAACAACTGTTGTAAAAAAAGCTATACTCCTAACTGTTACTAGAAGAGAAAAGAATAATGGTGTTTTATTTTCTGTATTCTCAACTGCGGTTTCAGAGTTTTTTACCGTATTTGTATGAGCCTTTATAGGTGCTTTTAGTGTAACACCTATTTCTACACAAGCTACATTTTTTTTGTGGATGAGTGCCATTTCAGATACTAAATCTGTCTTGATAGAAGAGCGATCGCAATAACCCTTTGAGACATCTGATTGGCTTGAAATATGAGGTGCATTTAACCTGATGATTTTGTTCATGCTCTGTCCTGACGATCGGAAATCTGACTTTTTCTTCAAGTCTTTTTACTGCTAAGCCGGAATTTGTTAGTTACCCCTGAGATTTTAGTTATCAGTGTGTAAAGAAGTAGCATCTACACAAAAGATACTATGTAAAAAGGTAGTAGCTCCTGCAACTTTTCTTTGAATACCCATACACTGATATGGATTTTGACGATGTTTTTGGCTTAGCAGTGCCACAGGCAATTCTTTCCTTTTTCTCATGTCATATAAATGCCATGAAAAGTTCCTATTTAACTGTAGTAGACGCATTTTTGCCCTCTTCAAATTTAGCTTACTCCTAATTCTATTTCTTTCCCTGATAAGTCTATGCACTTATTTTATACCAAAGAATTAGGAGATAAGTAAAATCGCATACTGTTTAGGGGTGTAGAGAAAAAATATTCATCCCTAAGCTTTAAGAGTAACATTTGTATTTATACTATTTTTTTGCACAAATGTCATCTCTTCTTATGGCATTTTATCAATAATTTTTACTCTTTCCATTTTTCTCTTGATTTTCTAGACTTCTACTCAATTTTTGTTTCTTATTTGTTAGTTATTGGGGGGTGAGACCCCTCATTCAACCTTGCTTTAGAGCTTTAGTTGAATATCTTGTTTTACCATTACTATGGTTCCTAACATTATAAGAATATAACAGCACAAGTCGCATTTAGACAATCTTTACCACTACAAACCGCAATAGCGATTTTTACCAATTCTGCAAAATCTTCTACTGCCGTTCTTATGTTTATTTTTTGTTGAAATAAAAATCTGTAGTAGAACATACGATTGGCACTTTAGAACAAAATACTTGTAATAACTTCATGTATTAGTAAAGATATGAAGTTTTAACCTGACCATCTTATGGTATAATTTATCAGCTTTAATCAGTGAACAGTGACCAGTAATCATCTGACCAGTGACCAGTGACCAGTGACAAATGACCAGTGACCAGTGACCAGTGACCAGTGACCAGTGACCAGTGACCAATGACAAATGACCAATGACAAATGACAAATGACTGATAGAAAGTTACAAATTTAATGGCTGCTGAACTAGATTGTGATAAACACCGCAAATTGACATTAATTCATCATGTGTGCCTTGTTCGACAAGAAATCCTTGGTCTAGGACAAGAATCCGGTCAGCTTGTCGAATGGTGGAAAGACGATGAGTGACGATAAAAGTAGTACGATCGCAACTGTACCGAGTTAAATTCTCTAAAAATCGCTGTTCGGATTCAGCATCGAGGAAACTAGTCGCTTCATCCAAGATTAAAATACGAGGATTTCTCAAAAAAGCTCTAGCAATAGCTATTTTTTGTCGCTGTCCGCTAGAAAGCATCATTCCTCCGTCTCCGACTTGTGAGTTGTACCCAAGCGGTAAAGTTTGAATAAAAGAGTCTGCCTCAGCCATCTTTGCTGCTGCAATAACTTGGTCTAAAGTCCAATCCGAACTGTACAGAGTAATATTCTCCAAAATAGTCCCTGCAAATAAAAAACATTCTTGAGAAACTATCCCTAATTGACTTCTTAAAGATTGTGCAGAAACAACAGCAGTATCATGTCCATCAATCAAAATACTTCCCGTGTAAGGACGGTATAAACTTGCAAGCAGGTGAACTAGAGTGCTTTTTCCCGAACCACTGCAACCCACAATAGCAACTGTCTGTCCTGCTTTGACTTGAAAGGACACATTTTGTAGGGCGTTACGTTCTTCATAGGGATTAAAACGGAAAGTGACATTCTCAAAATGAACATCACCCTGAATGGGAGGCAATAATGGTAGAGGTTTTTGAGGATTTTCTTCTGGCTCAGTTGTTAAAACATCATTAAGACGCTCAACGGAAACAGTCACTTCTTGAAATTCATCCCACAGTTTTGCTATGCCAGTCACTGGCTTGACAGCATTATTGATGAGCATATTAAAGGCTACAAATTGACCGAGAGTCATCGAACCACCAATAACCGAAGTAGCTCCATACCACAATACATATGTGTTACAAAAAAGAGCGATCGCATTATTTGCCAATTGCAACGCATTAACCAGTTTCTGACCGCGTAAACGAGCTTTTAACGCATCTGTAAAACCTTCTTGCCACTGTAAATGTAATTTTTGCTCCGATACTGTCGTTTTTACACTAGCAACACCAGTTATAGTTTCTACTAACAGAGAACTTTGTGCAGACCACTTCTTAAGGAATTCTCGCGAAACAGTCTTTAGAAACGGGCTAGCCCCTAACGCGATCGTCGCAACAGGAAGGAGCGAACACAGTACTACAAGAGTCAATTGCCAGTTGTAATATGCCATCAATCCCAAGCAAAGAACTGCCATCAAAGTGTCTGAAGCAGTAGTCGCGATTTTTCGAGTGAGAAACACTTGGATATTTTGGTTTTCCCGAACACCAGAGATGATATCCCCAACTTGACGGGATGCAAAAAATTGTAATGGTAACTGCAAGGTACGGTTGACAAACTGACTAGTCAAAGCACCTTCTATCAGATTGGAAAAATAATCCAGCAGATGTTGACGGACTGTACTTAGAACAATTCGTCCCATACCCAACACAAATAAACCAACGGCAATCGTATTCACTGTCTTTAGGTTTTTGCCGGGGATCGCGTAGTCAAAAGCTATTTGGGCGAAAACTGGTGTCAAAACTCCAATAACACAAAGCAATATAGCCGTCAGGAAAATTTGCTTTAACAGCTTGCGATGAGGTGATAAAGCAAGCTCGATCGCACTGAAAGAGGTGTTCTCATCTTGGGCTGCCTTAAGACGTTCTGTAGGTGATAGAAGGAGAGCATATTCCGTCCAGCTTTCCTCAAACTTTTGACGCGAGAGCCATTGCTTTCCCACAGCAGGATCGGCAATCAAGACGCGATCGCCTTTGACTTTCCAAACTACCACATAATGAATTCCCCCTTGCCAATGAGCGATCCAAGGCAACGGATGCAACTCTAACTTACTCAGAGAAGCTCGTACAGGAACAGCATCATAACCCAAATTTTGAGCCGTATCTGATAAAGCCGCCAAAGATGCTCCTGTACGGTCTGTTTGAGTTAAATTACGTAACGTATTGAGACGGAAACGTTTGCCCCAATAGCGACTAATCATAGCCAAACAGGTTGCACCACAATCAGACGAACTTTGTTGTTCGATAAAAGGATAACGATGCCATAGGGACTGGGGAACTCGGGGTTCCCTCTGGGGATAAGGGGCAATGGGGAACTCGGGGCCCCCTCTGGGGATAAGGGGTAATGGCGATTGGGGACTAGAGATTGGGGAACTTGGGGTCTCCTCTGGGGATAAGGGGTAATGGGGACTAGAGATTGGATATTGGGGAGTAGGAAGTATCTCCCTTGTCTCCCTGTCTTCTTCCTCACATATACCTAAATCAAATCCGACGACCATAACCAATTCCCAGTATTTTCTGGGAAGGTGGTAGAGCAATAAATCCGTTTCAGCAGTCCAAGGGAGTGCTTCGGTATTGGGATATCCCCAACTTTCTCCTACACCGGGCGGATCGGCTTCTACACTCTGCGTTTCAATCGTTCCACTGAAAAGCCAAAAGCGCCCATTTCTTCCGGGAGTCATCTTCTCTAAAAGAGAACCAGCATCTAGCTTCTTTTGTTCTAAATAAGGCAGCAATTGCTGTAGATTGTGGCTTTTTTGAGAGCGTAACTCAGTACAAGTTTTGAAAAAAATTAATACTTGACGTTCGTGAGTAGAGCGATCTAAATTGGTTTGCAGATCAAGAAGCTGCTTCAACCACGGAACGACATCTGAAACTCTAATTCGAGCTACATAACCAGCACTAGCTGCTGTAGCTTTATAAGGAAGAGGTTCAGTGTAGAATAAGCGATCGCCTCCAAAAGTTTGTTTTGGTAGAAGTAATTGAGTTGACACTGAGCGCTTGAGAGTATTATCATACCCAAGCAGACGCACTCGACCTTGACAAATTAAATAAAGAAAATCACTTGTATCTTCAGAGTTTTTATCGGGCTCGCCGATGGTTAAATCGTCACCTAGCTGAAACTCTCGAACAACCCAAATTTTACTAAAATCGGATACTAGATCTGAGTTTCCTGCAATAAGTTTCAAACAGTTCAGGATAACTGTACTTGACATTAGGAATAAATGTTGACTAGTATCGGTTAGTTTTTGCACTCTTAACGACGAAAAAGAGTTCATCGTTCTATCTCTGATGTCTGGATAAGCTTGTTCGCCTTGTTTAAGGTTTGTATCAAATCTGCAAAATTACTGGCGTGTATGCAATAATTTTGCCTTAAAAAAGGTTGACAAGTGAAAAGCGAATAATGTATTAGCATCAATTTGTTTTACTAGATCTAAATTGTATTTAAAGATACAATTAATTTGACCGCAAAAAGGGATATCCTATCCCTAAGTCCTGAAAACTAGGGATTCATTAAAACTATTACATGACTCTCTACGAAAACTTTTTTCAGAGGTTAATAGTAGAAGTCCGGAAAAATATGTAACAGGTGAAAAAAATATTATACGACAAAGGAATATGATTGGCTAGAGGTTGGGGATTAGTTGAAATTAGTCACCGATCGCTGGTCACTGGTCACTGGTCACTGTTAAATACACTGCCCAAATCGCCATAGCCCGCAAGTAAACGCAAGCGCGGAACGTTCCCACAGCCGTTATAGCTTCGGGAGTTCGGAATTGTAGCCCATTATTGTAAATTTGGCTAACGACAGCTTGTGTTAACTGAAATGCTTCATCCCTCATATCCATTTGTACGAGAAATGCGGCTAGTCCAAAATTGATTCCCGTCCAAACTTCTAAGGGATGAGTAGCTTTGGGATTCTCTGGCGAACCATCAGGACGAAGACCATTAGCAGCCCCAAATTGACCGTTATGAAACTTGAGGAAGCAAGCTTCGTAAACAGTTTTTAGGGCAGAGGCGGCACAATCGGGTGGTACGATATTTGGTAATCCCAACAAGCGAGCATAAAATTGTCCGCAAAGTTGGTCTGCCATGACGACATCAGAACTACTCTGACTATCTAGCCGATAATATTGCCCGTTCCAAAGTTTTTCTTGGTACACAGGGCGAGATTGTGCTAACCACGCTTCATAGATTGATTTTTGAGCCACCGCATTGTCTTGAGTATCGGCTAAAATGTTACAAATTGCGATTGCAGCTTCTAGTGCAGCCAACCACAATCCACCACAGTAAGCACTCACTCCTTGCAAACGCCAATCATCAAAAGTTTGGTCGGGTGCGCCAGAATTCTCAGGAATGCCATCTCCATCTTTATCAAAAGTCTTGAGATAGTCTAAGGTTTGAACGATCGCATTCCAACAATCTGCTAAGAATTCTAGATCGTTAGCACCTGTCAGGAGAAAGTCTCGATATACCTGTAAAACAAAATCGCTACCTAAATCCTTCCACAAGTTGCAATCTTGATAACTCGTGTAATTGGTCTTTTCCCAAACGTGTTCGTTTGGTGCGCCTAAATCGTGAGGTGTTGCACCTTGAACTTTACGGACTGCCATTGGACTTTCTGCACCAATGGTGTAATAGTATCCAATAACACGGGGCGTACTGTCACTCTTGGGAATTGCTCGTGCAAAAGCCCGCATCACTGCCTTTTCTAGTTCTGGAAATAGCATCACTAGGGCAAAAGAACCGTAAAGCCGGACATCTAAACTTTCATACCAGCGATAGTCCAAACATTCGAGTACGGCAAACTGTCCGATGGGGTCGCTTTTTGAGGCTGCACTCCAGAGAGTTCCTCCACTTGTCAGGTCGTAAAGCTCATTGAAAAGAGCCATTTTAAACCAATCGGGCAAATCTTGACGCTCAACAATCGGGGTTTGCCATGCGTGAATTTGTGCTTGCCAAGTTTCATATTCTACCAAGGCTGCTGATGCGATCGCCCAAGCATTATTGCCATGAGTCCCAAAAAAGTCTGTATATCTACGGTAATATGTAATTCCTTCGGCAAATTCAGTTACAGGAAAATCCCAAGCGAGGACGAAAGGAAGTGTTAAAATTTCCCCTGGTTGAAGAGTGAACTTCAGAGCAAGTGCGACTCCAAGTTGTTCGCCCTCAGTTGCTGGAGTTTCATCTGTAGAGTTAGGCAAGGAACCATTTTGGGCGAAGCTTTGCCATATTTCCTCACCCGTCCCTATGGGATTCCATCGAGTGTTGTAATATGCTTCAACTTTCGGATGTTTTTGAGTGGCAATACACCACTGTCCATCACCTTCTTGTAAGGATTCACTACTGTTCGCCCGACTCATCAAACAACCAATAGACTCGCCTTTTTCTACAAGCTGATTAAAGTTACCTTGGCTTTCATTCAAACGCGATCGATACTCGTAAACTGGACTGCCATCATCTCGCACCCTGACTTCTGGAGATTTTAAACCATTAGTAAACCAACCCACCATATTTTGCCAAGTCAACATTATGCTCAGCGTAATAGGTGCGTTTGTATTATTTTGTGCAGTCCAGACGAATACGGCTACCGGATAACTAGTTTCCTTGTAGTTATTAGCCCAAATTGGGGAAAACTGTTTGCACTTTAGCTGTGCTTGAAACACCCCTTCATAAACAAACCAACTCTGGGGATATAAAGCGTGATAGTTTCCCGTCTTCCCTTCTCCACTTGCTGGATACCACTGCCAAGTAGAGAGGCTACCATCTTCTGGTGCTTGCGTACACAAAGCATAAGCTTTTGAGGAAGAACCATCTGACTCGAACAAGCTAAATTGACAAGCGGGAATATTTTTAAATACGTGTTCGCCACCATCAATGTGCCACAGATTGAAGTCTCCTCGTGAAGAGCGACCAATGCACCCCGCACCAAAGCCACCAAGAGGCATACCATGCCACGGTCCATCGTCTATGTTACTAGCGTAGCGGACTGTGTATGGATTATCCCAGCCTAAACCAATGGGACGGCTCCAAACGCAAGAAGGGATGACGGAGAAAGGCGTGTTACTCATTGGTCAATTATACGGCGTTTGGTACACACGAGTGAAACAAAAGTTTTAGCGAGCGCTTGACCAGTGACCAATGACAATTGACCAAAATTAATCTCGTTCCATGTCAAAAATCACTTGTAATTCAGCATCTGGCATAAGCCGACGCAAAACTGCCAAATGACCGTCGGCATCACTACGGCTGCGGAATCGACCGACAACAGTTTGTTGTGTGGGTGAAAGCAAACGGACAACGACCCAAGGTGCTAGGGCTGTGCGGTAACCTTTAGTTTGTCTATTTAACACTTTTAAACCTCCATTTGATTGCATTAAAAGAAAATAGGGCATTGAGGATTGGGTATTACCCGAAAGTCCTGGTAGGGGCGAAGAATGCCGCCGCGCCCTTACATCTTTTCCACGCCTAGGGCTTTTGCCCGTAGATGTGTAGTTTGAAAAATGCGATAGAGTCGTTAGGTGAGATGCCGCGTGAGGTTTTCTCAATCCAAAATCTAAAATCCAAAATTGGAGAGATTTAGTGTTAACGCATCTATACGCATACTCTGCTTGCAGTAAGACGAAGCATTTCGGATCTCTACATATCCATCTTGTGGAACGGGCGAGGACGCCCGTTCTATACTGGTAGCGGGCGGGACGCACCACAAGAGAAAGTTGTATTTTTTTATTTGGAAGTCCCTAATTGGAATAACTAGTTCGAGTTGCAGAACGTTAGTTCGCGGTGAGATGCAATTCGCCCTTATTAAAAACTGAAAAAAGGCAGATACTAACATACAGGCGTGACCTTTCGGTTACTACCTTTTTGTTATTTTGCTTACAGTATATGTAAGTCATTTAGTTATTGTAAAACCCTATTCCAAGGTGGTGACGAGTCACTACCCATCAAACTAAAGGTTTGAGTAACCAAGACTTTAAGTATTGGTTGACGATATGCAAACATGAAATATATGGCAATCTGCAAACTCAGTCGCTCCAGCTAACTTATTAACATCATTCTAAACCGAGATGTTTGCGAAAGGCAGAGGGGTCTCAACCCACATTTGCAAAATATCTGTCGATGATATCAAACAAGTCAATTGATTAATAAAGCCAGTAAATCTAGCATTGACAAACTGTTGAACAGCCTCAGACGCACATATTACAGCTTCAATCTTATTTGTGAAATCTTGTGTTGCTGATTCCAAAGTTTTGCAGTAGAGCCTGCCACTGCCGCGTTCATCACTCATATTCATACGATGCTACCCGAGTATTTAAATTTCTCACTTACATTTACATTCGTTAAAAACGAGAACAGGAAAGAAGGAACATTTATAACAAAAAGTTGTCATTGTTGCTAGTTGATTTCCACAAAATTATAGATGTGGAAAGAAAAGCCCCAGGTTCATGACCTGGGGCAAACATCACAAAGCGTAGCGGTTGGCACTGGAGTGTATTAAAACCGAATCGCAAACCAAAAAGAGGAGCTTCTAGCCTTATGTGATGCGTTTGTTGGTGCAAGAACGTATTAACACTCACAATACTAACCTAAAAATTAGTCTGGTTGCCAAAATGCCAAAATAAATTTACTAAATAAAATATTTAGTTCTAAATAAAATAAAGGGGAGTAACCCCACACCCCGTAATAGATAGAAGGCTTATAGAATAAGAGAAAGGGTCGCAAGATATCAATAGGGAGTGAGGGGACAAACCCCACACTTTCATATGTAATTTCAACCCATTTAATAATAAAAATAAAGAGTTTTAGATAGGGTATGGGGGGAGAAACCCCACACTTTTAAATTTAAAACAAACTTATTTTAAATCCAGCAAACCATCTTCTTTTAATTTCGGATTAAAACGAATTTGTGCTTGCAAACCACGTGCTTCTAGAAGGGCTGAAATTTCAGCCTCGACTCGCCGTGCCACATTTTTGATAATTTTAGTTTGCGTCAACTCATCATTTACAGGACTTTCATAATGAGTTTTTTCTTCAGGCGTCATGACGGTTCTAACATCAATTGGAGAAGTCCATGCCTCTTTGTTATCTGTATTACCCAAGGGAGTACAGCCATTTTCCGCAATCCAAGCCTTTTCGATATTTTCCAGCAGAGTTCGGCTCGGACGTTCGATGGTTTGGGCTTTCACCCAATAGCAGTGATGGGGTTGCCTGACCAAATGCTGCCTCAAACTAAGATAAACATCACGGGAATATCCCACAAATTGCAGCACCTGTTCTCGGTCGTAAATTGCATACACCCCGATTTTACCCTGCAACTGTTCGGGTAGTTGACCGCGATCGTCTATGTAAGGAATATATTCCAAACTTTTTAAAGAAGGAATGTTTGTTTCATCTATCATAAGTCAATTTACACAAGCTTAATTGCTAAAACTATTATCTGATAACCCGTCAACCTCCTGAAAAATAAGGCAGCAGTAGGTAGGGAAGACAGCCCACCAATGTCAAACGGTGGGCATTGCCCTACCTACTAGTCAAGATCGTCATTTGTCCTACCCCCACTCTTTACTGCCTATTTTCGCTACCATTTGGAATATATGTTTGCATTGTGTAACCAATGAACTTTTGTAGTGATAATGTTGTCGGGGCATCCCCAGAGATTATGGCAGCGCTTGTGGAATGCAATTATGGAGTTGCTATGCCTTATGGTAACGACGATCGCAGTCTATACCTAAATAATCTATTTTCTGAACTATTTGAGACAGAGGTATTAGTATTTCCTGTAGCCACAGGTACGGCTGCTAATGCACTTGCTCTATCAGTTATGTCAACTCCTTATGGAGCAATATACTGCCACCATGAATCTCATATTAATTGTGATGAGTGCGGTGCTCCTGAATTTTTTACAGGCGGAGCAAAACTGATAACCCTGCAAGGAGAGCATGGCAAGATAAATACCAAAGATTTAGCAGATGCGATCGCTCGTGCTGGTATTGGTATAGTACATCACGTTCAACCAGCTGCTGTCAGCTTGTCTCAAGCCACTGAAGCCGGTACAACGTACAGTATTCAAGAAGTTGCTCAAATCGCTAAAGTGGCACACTCTCATGAACTGCCACTACATATGGACGGTGCGCGTTTTGCTAATGCCGTTGCGACCTTGGAATGTACTCCCGCAGACATCACCTGGCGTGCTGGAGTTGATGTGTTATCCTTCGGTGCAACCAAAAATGGAGCATTGGCAGCAGAGGCTGTTGTCTTTTTCAACCGCAAGTTAGCCCATACCTTCAGTTATCGTCGCAAGCGTAGCGGACATCTATTTTCTAAAATGCAGTTTTTATCTGTGCAGTTAGAAGCTTACGTAAAAAATAAATTGTGGTTGAAGAATGCAACCCATGCCAATCAGATGGCAAAGAATTTAGCTGAAAAGTTAACACAACTGCCGCGAATTACCTTATGCCATCCTGTAGAAATCAACGAGATATTTGTTCAAATGCCAGAACAAGTCATTATCAATCTTTTAGCAGATGGCTTTCAATTCTACCGTTGGTATGACGAAGATTCTACAACAGTACGGCTGGTCACTGCTTTTAATACAGAAGAAAAAGATATTGCAGCACTGGTTGATGCGGTTCGGAAGTACTGTTCTCAGGATTTATCTTTAACTGTAGGATAATAATGTCAGCCCGAAAACCTTGTTCCCAGGCAGAGCCTGGGAATAGATTGCTTGAGGCAGAGCCTCATGAAACTTTGCAAGAATCTATATGTTCCCTCATAAACCAGAAAGCTGCACACTGCTTTGGTGAAATATAACTCCAGGTAAGCCAGATTTGCCGTACTTTGTAACAAGCATCTTCCACGACAAGTCCCACTCGATAGACTCATCTAAACTTAATCAAGCCTACGGTTTTCCGACCGATATTTAGTAATACTAAAGCACTATAGTTGATATAATATATAGATGTCCGCTAAACTGCGGAGTGTTACTGCTCATTTACTTTTTAGTGTTTGCCAAAGTCAGAGTCAGTATTTTGCTCTGGCTCAACTACTTTGCCATAATGTTTATGGCTTACAAAATTTAGCTCTCCGATGAGGATTTTTAGTAGAGCTACAACTCCTCCAAAAATGGACGAGATTGAGACTCTACAAGAGTCGAGGAGTCTGAATGAAAAGTTTTTTTAAAAAATTTTTCGTTTAGTTCTCAATATTGGTAGTGGAGATGCTATATTAGTAAGCCTAGTAGTGTGTGTAAATATTTAGATATTCTTTCTGGAACTGACTGTGGCGAATACAAAGTCTGCTCTCAAGCGTGCCAAAATCGCAGAACGTAACCGACTGCGTAATAAATCTTATAAATCAGCAGTGAAGACGCTGATGAAGAAATATTTTGCTGCTGTTGAAACCTATGCAGCTAATCCGAGTACAGAACAAAAAGAAGAAGTTATCAAGCATATGTCGGAAGCCTACAGCAAAATAGATAAAGCTGTAAAGCGTGGTGTTCTCCATCCTAACAATGGAGCTAGAAAAAAATCTAAACTAGCGCAAAGGCTGAAAGCTCATTCACAACCCGCAGTTGCTGCAGCACAATAGTCATTGGTCAAAAGGTCATTAGTCATTGGTCATTAGTTATTACAAAGGACCATTTCAGGGTTCGCCAGTCGCCTCCGGAGGGAAACCCTTCTACAGCGCTGGCTCACAAATGAGAAAGGACAAACAATGCAGCTGATTGACACCCACGTTCACATTAACTTTGATGTTTTTCAGTCCGATTTAGAAGCAGTGCGCGAACGATGGCAAGCAGCTGGTGTAGTACATTTGATACATTCTTGTGTAGAGCCATCAGAGTTCTCTGAAATTCAAGCAATAGCTCACCGCTTTCCCGAAGTTAGTTATGCAGTGGGACTGCATCCTTTAGATGCAGACCAATGGAATGAAAAAACGGCTCTTGAGATTTTATCGCTAGCTCGTTCTGATTCCAAAGTGGTAGCGCTCGGGGAAACGGGATTGGATTTTTACAAGGCAACTAACTACGAGCAACAACTGGTAGCTTTCGAGACTCAGTTGGAAATTGCTAGCGAACTCAAATTGCCAGTAATTATCCATTGTCGGGATGCAGCATCCGAACTCAAAGAGGTGTTGCAAAAATGGAAAAACATTAAAGGAGATAGTGTTCGAGGGGTGATGCACTGTTGGGGTGGAAACCCAGAAGAAACACAATGGTTTCTCGATTTGGGTTTCTACATAAGCTTTAGTGGAACGGTGACGTTCAAAAACGCGAAACAGATACAGGAATCTGCCACAATGGTGAGGAGCGATCGCCTGCTAGTGGAAACAGATTGTCCCTTCCTTGCTCCCGTTCCCAAACGGGGCGAGAGGCGAAATGAGCCAGCTTACGTCCATTATGTAGCAGAGCACGTCGCCAAATTAAGAGGGGAAACACTCTCGGATATCGCCTCCCTAACTACCCGCAATGCCTGTGAATTGTTTGGCTTAACGCTATAAAGGTTACCTTAGCTTGAAATAACGACAGAAAAATGAAAACACAAAAAGTTGCGGAGGGAAAAAAATGTGTTAGTATTAATTCCTCCAAAATCACTTTGTGTACGTCATAATGGTTAAAGAAGCAACAAACCAAATACAATTACGCGCTCGTTGCTTCGCTGTTCGCACTTACCATCCTTAATATCTCTACAAGCGGATGCTCCGATTCAATGAAAACCCCTTTCTGATAAGGATAACCTATCTTTTGTCTGAATAAGCGACTATAGAAATACCTATTGTTAAATGAAAATTGCCAAGGGCTTGAAACCCGCCAAAACAAAGCTATACCCATAGCAACCAGGCTCAGTAGATTCTTATTTACTGAGCACTAAATGCAATTGTCTCACTGTTGTTAAAGATATTTTGTTGCGGAAAGACCACGAGCGTAAAAACTTAGCTTTAGTGAAATAACGTGCTTGTTGGAGGGGGAAATGAGAAAAACCAAACACCTAAAAAAAATAGTCATTAGTCCTTTGTCCTTTGTCCTTTGTAAAAAGATAAGAACCAATGACAAATGACCAATGACTAGTGACAAAGAACAAATGACATATTTTGTTTGCCCGCATCTACAAAAGTTGTAGGTGGTATGAGGAGAAGTTCCCACACACGTAGTTGAAGTAAAAATTTAAGTTGACAAAGGTAGAGGCATGACTAACGAATCACTGATGGAACCAGCCTTTATGCTACCCGACTTGATAGAAATTCAGCGATCGAGTTTTCGCTGGTTTCTGGAAGAAGGGTTGATAGAAGAACTCAACTCTTTTAGTCCGATCACAGATTATACAGGCAAACTAGAGCTGCACTTTTTAGGTCATAACTACAAGCTCAAAGAGCCAAAGTATAGCGTTGAAGAAGCAAAACGGCGAGATAGCACTTACGCGGTACAAATGTACGTACCTACCCGTTTGATTAATAAGGAAACAGGGGAAATCAAAGAGCAAGAGGTATTCATTGGAGATTTGCCTTTGATGACAGACCGAGGTACCTTCATTATCAACGGTGCCGAACGAGTTATTGTAAACCAGATAGTGCGAAGCCCTGGGGTTTACTACAAATCAGAAATTGATAAAAACGGTCGCCGTACTTACTCAGCTAGCTTAATCCCTAACAGGGGAGCGTGGCTGAAATTTGAAACAGACCGTAATGACTTGGTGTGGGTAAGAATCGATAAAACCCGCAAATTGTCAGCACAGGTACTTCTCAAAGCTTTGGGATTATCAGATAACGAAATTTTTGATGCTTTGCGTCACCCAGAGTACTTCCAAAAAACCATTGAAAAAGAAGGGCAATTCTCAGAAGAAGAAGCCTTAATGGAATTGTATCGCAAACTCCGACCGGGGGAACCACCCACAGTGTTGGGAGGACAACAGTTATTAGATTCGCGCTTCTTTGATGCCAAACGCTATGACCTCGGTAGAGTGGGACGCTACAAACTCAACAAGAAATTGGGTCTGCAAGTGCCAGAACCAATACGTGTTCTGACGCCACAAGATATTTTGGCGGCTGTTGATTACCTAATTAACCTGGAGTTTGATATCGGGACTACTGATGATATCGACCACTTGGGTAACCGTCGGGTGAGAAGCGTGGGCGAATTGCTGCAAAACCAAGTGCGGGTGGGTTTAAACCGCTTGGAGAGGATTATTCGGGAAAGAATGACCGTATCGGATGCGGAATCGTTGACCCCGGCTTCTTTGGTAAACCCCAAACCCTTGGTAGCGGCGATTAAAGAATTCTTCGGCTCCTCGCAATTGTCTCAGTTCATGGATCAAACCAACCCTCTAGCGGAATTGACCCACAAGCGGCGTTTGTCAGCCTTGGGTCCTGGCGGTTTGACTCGCGAACGTGCGGGCTTTGCGGTACGAGACATTCACCCAAGTCACTACGGGCGGATTTGTCCGGTGGAAACTCCTGAAGGTCCTAACGCTGGTTTGATTGGTTCTTTGGCAACTCATGCTCGCGTGAACTTGTACGGTTTCTTAGAAACTCCTTTCCGTCCCGTGGAAAATGGCAAGGTACGGTTTGATATGCCCGCTGTGTATATGACAGCGGATGAGGAAGACGATCTCAGGGTAGCAGCGGGTGACCTACCTCTCGACGAAGAAGGTAGCATTCTTGGCCCCACCGTAACGGTGCGCTATCGTCAAGAATTTTCTTCGACTACGCCAGAACAGGTAGACTATGTAGCAGTTTCTCCGGTACAGATTGTGTCGGTGGCGACTAGCATGATTCCTTTCCTAGAACACGATGACGCGAACCGCGCCCTCATGGGATCGAACATGCAACGCCAAGCGGTGCCTTTGCTGAAACCAGAACGTCCTTTGGTGGGAACGGGTTTGGAAGCTCAAGGTGCAAGGGACTCTGGTATGGTGATCGTGTCTCGGACTGATGGCGAGGTGGTTTATGTTGATGCGAATAAAATTCGGGTGAGAGTGAGCGATCCCTCGCAATTGGCAGCCATCGGTAGAAGTCCAAATAGCAACCCTAACAAACCAGTGGAAATTGAGTACACAATTTCTAAGTACCAACGTTCTAACCAGGATACTTGTCTCAACCAAAAACCTTTGGTTTACATGGGGGAACGAGTGGTAGCAGGTCAGGTGTTGGCGGATGGTTCTTCCACCGAAGGCGGTGAATTGGCTCTGGGACAAAATATTGTAGTTGCGTATATGCCTTGGGAGGGATACAACTACGAGGACGCGATTTTGATTTCCGAGCGACTGGTTCAGGATGATATTTATACCTCAATTCACATTGAAAAGTATGAGATTGAGGCACGCCAGACGAAGCTCGGACCAGAAGAAATCACCAGAGAAATTCCGAACGTTGGGGAAGATGCTTTGCGTCAGTTGGACGAACAGGGGATCATTCGCGTTGGGGCTTGGGTGGAATCTGGAGATATTTTGGTTGGTAAAGTGACTCCAAAAGGGGAATCGGATCAGCCACCGGAAGAAAAACTCTTGCGGGCGATTTTCGGTGAGAAAGCACGGGATGTGAGAGACAATTCCTTGCGAGTTCCTAACGGTGAAAAGGGGCGTGTTGTGGACGTGCGTTTGTTTACTCGCGAACAAGGGGATGAGTTACCACCAGGGGCGAATATGGTTGTCCGGGTGTACGTGGCTCAAAAGCGGAAAATCCAAGTGGGCGACAAGATGGCGGGGCGTCACGGGAATAAAGGGATTATTTCCAAAATTCTGCCTCTGGAAGATATGCCTTACTTGCCAGATGGTTCTCCTGTTGATATCGTTCTCAACCCTCTGGGCGTACCTAGCCGGATGAACGTGGGACAAGTGTTTGAATGTTTGTTGGGCTGGGCGGGACACAATTTGGGTGTCCGGTTTAAGCTGACTCCGTTTGATGAAATGTACGGCGAGGAGTCATCCCGCAGCATCGTTCATGGCAAGTTGCAAGAAGCACGGGACGAAACAGGGAAAACTTGGGTCTATAACCCAGACAATGCGGGGAAAATTACCGTGTATGACGGTCGGACTGGGGAACCTTTTGACAGACCAGTCACCGTAGGCGTGGCTTATATGCTGAAGCTGGTTCATTTGGTGGATGACAAGATTCATGCTCGTTCTACTGGTCCTTACTCCTTGGTAACTCAGCAGCCCTTGGGTGGTAAAGCACAGCAAGGCGGTCAGCGATTTGGAGAAATGGAGGTGTGGGCATTGGAAGCATTTGGTGCGGCTTACACCTTGCAAGAATTGCTGACGGTGAAGTCAGATGATATGCAGGGGCGGAATGAAGCCCTCAATGCGATCGTCAAAGGTAAAGCAATTCCTCGACCCGGTACGCCAGAATCCTTCAAAGTCTTGATGCGAGAACTGCAATCGCTGGGATTGGATATTGCGGTTCATAAAGTAGAAACACAAAATGATGGTAGTTCCTTGGATGTAGAAGTCGATCTCATGGCAGACACTGGAAACCGCCGTACCCCCCCACGCCCAACCTACGAATCTCTATCACGCGATTCAATGGATGACGAAGAGTAAAAATGATGAATGATGAATTGTGAATTATGAAAAAATTGTGAATGAGAAAACTTTCAATTCATAATTCATAATTCATCATTCAGACTTCATAACTCCCAATTCATAATTCATAATTCATAATTCATAATTCAAATGAGAGCAACACAAAACAATCAATTTGATTATGTCAAAATTGGGTTGGCTTCCCCCGACAGGATTCGAGCTTGGGGAGAAAGAACCCTACCAAACGGTCAAGTCGTAGGTGAAGTGACCAAACCAGAGACAATCAATTACCGGACTCTCAAGCCTGAGATGGATGGCTTGTTCTGCGAGCGAATTTTTGGTCCGGCAAAAGATTGGGAATGTCACTGCGGAAAATATAAGAGAGTCCGTCATCGTGGAATTGTGTGCGAACGATGTGGTGTTGAAGTTACCGAATCTCGCGTTCGCCGCCACCGCATGGGCTATATTAAGCTGGCTGCTCCAGTGGCTCACGTTTGGTATCTCAAAGGGATTCCGAGTTATATCGCTATCCTGCTAGATATGCCTTTGCGGGATGTAGAACAAATTGTTTATTTCAACTCCTATGTCGTTCTCAATCAAGGGAATGCAGAAACTTTAAGTTACAAGCAACTCCTGAGCGAAGACCAGTGGTTGGAAATAGAAGACCAAATTTATGCTGAAGATTCTACCCTCTCTGGGGTGGAAGTAGGTATTGGTGCGGAAGCACTTTTACGGTTGCTAGCCGATATTAACTTAGAGCAAGAAGCAGAAACTTTACGAGAAGACATCACGACTGCTAAAGGACAAAAGCGAGCAAAGTTAATCAAGCGCTTGAGGGTGATTGATAACTTTATTGCGACGGGTTCTAAACCAGAGTGGATGGTAATGACGGTGATCCCCGTGATCCCACCTGACTTGCGCCCAATGGTACAACTCGATGGCGGACGATTTGCAACGAGTGACTTAAACGACCTTTATCGCCGAGTCATCAACCGTAACAATCGTTTGGCTCGTTTGCAAGAAATTTTAGCTCCAGAAATTATTGTTCGGAACGAAAAGCGGATGCTGCAAGAAGCAGTGGATGCTTTGATTGATAACGGTCGTCGGGGACGCACTGTTGTTGGCGCAAATAACAGACCTCTGAAATCTTTATCTGACATTATTGAAGGTAAGCAAGGTCGTTTCCGTCAAAACTTGTTGGGTAAACGGGTTGACTACTCAGGACGTTCTGTCATTGTGGTGGGACCAAAACTCCACATTCACCAGTGCGGTTTGCCCAGAGAAATGGCAATTGAGTTATTCCAACCGTTTGTGATTCATCGGCTGATTAAGAGCGGGATGGTGAATAACATCAAAGCGGCGAAAAAGTTGATTTCTCGTTCCGATCCCAGTGTTTGGGATGTTTTGGAAGAGGTGATTGAAGGACATCCCGTTTTACTCAACCGCGCACCAACACTACACCGTTTGGGTATCCAAGCTTTTGAACCAATTTTGGTGGAAGGACGGGCGATTCAATTACATCCCCTTGTGTGTCCGGCATTTAACGCTGACTTTGACGGCGACCAAATGGCGGTACACGTACCGTTATCTTTGGAATCTCAAGCAGAAGCGCGGTTACTGATGTTGGCATCCAATAACGTTTTGTCACCAGCGACTGGTAAGCCAATTATCACACCCAGCCAAGATATGGTGTTGGGATCGTATTATTTAACTGCAGAAAACCCCAATGCTAAAAAGGGCGCGGGGCGTTACTTCGCTTCTTTAGATGATGTGATTATGGCTTATGACCAGAAACAAGTGGAACTGCACGCTTATATTTATGTGCGGTTTGATGGCGAAGTAGAGAGTGGCGAACCAGATACAGAACCGGAGGAGGTACAAACTAACGAAGATGGAACCAGGACATTGCTGTACAAGTTCCGCCGAGTTAGAGAAGATGCTCAAGGTCAGATGATTTCTCAGTATGTTCGTACAACTCCAGGTCGCGTTATTTACAATAAGGCGATTCAAGAAGCATTAGCAAGTTAGGGGATTGGGGATTGGGAAACATATAACTTCCATTACCCTAGTCCCCAGTCCCTAGTCCCCAGTCCCTATTCCCTATTCCCTAATAACAAATGACAGAAAAAATGATTTTCCGGAACCGCGTCGTTGACAAGGGTCAACTGAGAAACCTGATTGCTTGGGCTTTCATACATTACGGCACGGCGCGGACAGCAATGATGGCGGATAAATTAAAGGATTTGGGTTTCCGCTACGCGACAAAAGCAGGGGTTTCTATTAGTGTTGACGATTTGATGGTTCCACCTTCTAAAAAAGCACTTTTGGAAGCTGCAGAAGCTGAAATTCGAGCGACTGAAGAACGCTATCAACGCGGTGAAATTACTGAAGTAGAACGATTCCAAAAAGTTATTGATACTTGGAACGGTACGAGTGAAGCTCTTAAAGATGAGGTTGTTTCTTACTTTAAGAGAACGGACCCTCTTAACTCTGTATACATGATGGCATTCTCTGGAGCGCGGGGTAATATCTCCCAGGTGCGCCAGTTGGTGGGAATGCGGGGACTGATGGCAGATCCTCAAGGGGAAATTATTGACCAGCCTATTAAAACGAATTTCCGTGAAGGACTGACCGTAACGGAGTATATTATTTCTTCTTACGGTGCGAGAAAAGGTTTGGTGGATACAGCACTGCGGACGGCAGACTCTGGTTATCTAACCCGCCGTTTGGTAGATGTGTCTCAGGATGTGATTATTCGGGAAATTGATTGCGGCACCATGAGAGGGATTCCTATGGTGGCGATGAAAGAAGGTGGTAAAACTTTGATTTCCTTGTCAACTCGCTTGTTTGGGCGGGTTCTGAATGAGGATGTGGTGCATCCCACTACAAGTGAAGTTATTGCCGAGCGGAATACTGCTGTTTCTGATGAATTGGCTAAGAAAATAGAAAAAGCTGGCATCACTGAAGTTATGGTGCGATCGCCACTCACTTGTGAAGCAGCAAGATCTGTGTGCCAACATTGCTATGGCTGGAGTTTGGCTCACGGTGAATGGGTAGATTTGGGTGAAGCTGTAGGTATTATTGCAGCGCAAAGTATCGGGGAACCGGGTACACAGCTGACAATGCGTACATTCCACACAGGTGGTGTCTTCTCAGGTGAAGTAGCAAAACAAGTCCGTGCTGATAGTGATGGCACCGTTCGCTATGCCAAGAAATTACGTCTGAGACCCTACCGTACCCGCCACGGAGAAGACGCTCAGTATGTAGAAATGAATGGTAACATTTCTTTAGAAGTAGCGACTGGGCAAATTTCGTCCCAATCCCCAACCGCCAATCCCCAATCCCTCATTGACATTCCCGTCACCCAAGGTTCAACCTTATACGTTCTTGATGGGCAGAAAGTTAAGAAAGGTCAATTGATAGCGGAAGTTGCACTGGGTGGACGTACAACTCGTGGGAACACAGAAAAAGCGGTAAAAGATGTAGCTTCTGACTTAGCTGGGGAAGTGAAGTTTGCTGATGTGATTCCAGAACAAAAAACCGACCGTCAAGGGAATACCACCACAACAGCCGCAAGAGGTGGTCTGGTTTGGATTCTGTCCGGGGAAGTTTATAACTTACCTCCTGGTGCCGAGTTGGTTATCAATAATGGCGACACGATAGAAAGCAATGGAGTTTTGGGAGAAACTAAGTTAACCACATTGCATGGTGGTGTAGTGCGCTTACCCGAAGCAACTCCTGGTAAAGGAACGCGGGAAATTGAGATTATCACTGCTTCTGTGGTGTTAGATAACGCAACAGTCACCGCTCAAACCAGCCAAGGTCGCAACAACTATTTGGTGAAGACTGGTAATAACCAAGAATTTCACTTGCGAGCTACCCCAGGCACAAAAGTTCAAAACGGTCAAGTTGTAGCGGAGTTAATTGACGATCGCTATCATACTAAGACTGGTGGATTGCTGAAGTACGCGGGTGTAGAAGTTCAGAAAAAAGGCAAGGCGAAGCAAGGTTACGAAGTCGTACAGGGTGGTACTTTGCTGTGGATTCCTGAAGAAACCCACGAGGTGAACAAAGATATCTCCTTGTTGATGGTAGAAGACGGTCAGTTTGTAGAAGCTGGTACTGAAGTTGTGAAAGACATCTTCTGCCAAAACAGCGGTGTCATCGAAGTGACCCAGAAAAATGACATTCTCAGAGAAGTTGTCATCAAACCAGGGGAATTCCTCATGGTAGACGACCCAGAAGCAGTGATGGGCAAAGACGGTACGTTTGTTCAACCTGGTGAGGAATTGCTAGGACAAGTGAAGGAAGAGCTGCGCTACATTGAGTACGTAGAATCACCAGAAGGTCCAGCCCTGTTATGCCGTCCGGTGGTTGAGTTCCCCGTACCAGATAACCCCGATGTGCCAGCGACAACATCAGTGAGTCAGCAAACTGGTCGTTCGATTCAGTTGCGGGCGGTACAACGTTTGCCTTACAAAGACTCCGAACGTGTCAAGACTGTTGAGGGTGTAGAATTGCTTCGGACTCAACTCGTGTTAGAAATCGAGACTGAGGGAGAACTTGACCACAATGCCTCTCCGTTGGCAGCTGACATTGAATTACTAAACGATCCCGAAGACCCAGACATTCAGCGCTTGCAATTGGTGATTCTGGAATCCTTAGTCATCCGTCGCGATATTACGGCTGATGCGACTCAAGGTAGTACTCAAACATCGCTTGAGGTAGAAGATGGACAAACCATTGTGCCTGGGGCTGTTGTGGCACGTACCCAAATCTTGTGTAAAGAAGGTGGTATGGTGCGGGGCGTACAAAAAGGAACGGAAACAGTTCGTCGTTGTTTGATTCTGCGTCACAGCGATTTGGTGAAAATCAATAACATCACTGGAGTTCCCAAGGTAAAACCCGGTGACTTAATCGTCGAGGGTACAGAAGTTGCTCCTGGTATCTTTGCTGAAGAGTCGGGACAAGTTATTCAGGTGAAGGGACCGGGGAGCGATAAGGGACAAGGTACCGGTGCAACCTCCCAATCCCTAGTCCCCAATTCCGAATCGCCATACACTGTGACTATACGTGCTGGTCGTCCTTACCGAGTCAGTGCTGGTGCAGTGTTACAGGTGGATGACGGTGGATTGGTACAGCGCGGTGATAACTTGGTACTGTTGGTGTTTGAACGGGCGAAAACTGGAGACATCATCCAAGGTTTGCCAAGGATTGAGGAACTTTTGGAAGCTCGTAAACCAAAAGAAGCGTGTGTTTTAGCACGCCGTTCTGGAGAACTTAAGGTGGTTTACGGTGATGGCGATGAAGCGATCGCTGTTAAAATCATTGAGTCCAATGGTGTGGTGAGTGATTATCCCATTGGTCCCGGACAAAACTTGATTCTTTCCGATGGACAAACAGTCGAAGCAGGACAACCAATTACTGATGGTCCGTCAAATCCTCACGAAATTCTCGAAATTTTCTTTAATCTCGGTTCTGAGGATGGAACTTATGCTTGTGCAAGCCTAGCTTTACAGAAAGTACAGACGTTCTTGGTGAACGAGGTGCAGTCGGTTTATCAATCCCAAGGTATTGATATTGCTGACAAACACATTGAAGTGATTGTCCGCCAGATGACATCTAAAGTACGGGTAGATGATGGCGGTGACACGACAATGCTTCCTGGAGAATTGGTAGAATTGCGCCAAATCGAACAGGTCAACGAAGCGATGGCAATCACTGGCGGTGCCAGAGCAGAGTATACTCCCGTATTATTAGGGATCACCAAAGCATCTTTGAACACCGATAGCTTCATCTCCGCCGCATCCTTCCAAGAAACAACAAGGGTGTTGACTGAAGCAGCTATTGAAGGTAAATCTGACTGGCTGCGCGGTTTGAAGGAAAACGTCATCATTGGACGACTGATTCCTGCTGGTACTGGTTTCAATGCTTATGAGGAACCAGGTACAATTGAAGACTACTCTACCGACATGAGTAGCAGTGTCTTGGATGAAGTTGACGATCCGCTCGATATGGTTCTTGACGATCGCACTGCCCGTGCGTATCAATTAGAACCTCCATCTACTTTAGGAGGAGATGGATTCAGACGGACTCCTGATAAAGACATTTTGGATGACGACGATTTGTTGCTGACAAATGCCACTGCGATCGATCCTGAAGACGACCTCATAGACGAGGACGAAGATTACGGCGATGATGACGAAGATGATGATGAAGATCTGTACTAGATAAATTGCTCTCAGAATTCTGTTTTGAGGTGACATTTATTTCTAGAATGTGGGACGGGCATCCTTGCCCGTCCTTTAATTTTGATTCTTTAGTATTTTAAACACATCTCGCCATCTCTTCACCGGTGCTTGCAACTCCACCGATAACCAAGCATCAAACTGTGGATAAATAGGTAAACGCGGAACCAAATGCCAACCACCAAGTTCTAATATTTCTTGCAATCTTTGATACTGAATATGAGGATAATCAGGATTCACTTCATCCTTTGGTCCAATACCACCTAAATCCCTAGCACCAGCTTCCACACATTCCAATAACCATTGTGAATCTCGAACTAAATTTGGTGGAATTTGAATCGTAATATCTTCCGGTAATATTTGACGTGCTTGAAAAATAACTTCAGGAAATTGACGTGGATTAAAAGGTGGAGCATTTAAAATTTGTTGACTTCCTGGGCTGTGAGGTTGCAAAATAACTTCCTGTATGTTGCCATATCTTTGTTGAAGAGTCGATATAGCCTCTAAACTTTCCCACCAATCTTTTTCTGTTTCGCCAATTCCTAAAAGCAGCCCGGTTGTAAACGGTATCTTTAATTCTCCCGCCCACTGCAATTGTTGTAATCTGACTTCCGGTAATTTACTTGGCGCGTGTTTGTGAACAGTTTCTAATAACATAGGGGTTAACTGCTCCAACATTAACCCCATAGAAACATTAACTTCCTTGAGCTTTTGCATTTCTTCAAAACTCATTGGTCCTGCATTCGTATGTGGTAAAAAACCCATAGAAAATGCCAATTGGCATAGATCGTAAATTCTCTGAAACCAAGCTTGACGTTGTGAAGAAAGGGGATGCACTTCCCCACTCAAAATTAATATTTCACAAACATTTTGATTCTGTAGTTGTTGTAAAAGTTTTTCTGCATCCGATATGGTCATCCAGGAACCTTCACCTGGATTGGTACGAAAATTGCAATACGTACAGCGATTAAAACACTCATATGTTGGCACAATTGTATAAGCAGAACTATAAGTAATATTTCGGGAAGTAGACATAAAATATCCTCCTCTTCCCTTCATTTTCCTTTATTACATACACAAAGTCTCCTGTTGTTTGGCATAAATATTTTTTAGATGCTTTTTAACTGTGTTGATGGTAATATAAAGCCTCTCTGCAATCTCCCTATAGGAGAGATTGGCTTGACGCAATAACCAAACCTCTGCTTCCCGGTCAGTCAGACCGTATTTTTTAGCATCAAAGAACGCCAGACTTTGATGAGTTTGATTGCGATCTTCCAAAATAACTAACATCATATTTCGTTCGCTCGCATCTATCGCCAACCATCTCGCTCGAATCCGTAGTTTTACACCTTTATTGGTTTCCATCTCAGATTCGATAACAATCCGTTCTTCTGGAAAAAGTTCGCGACTATCTATTAAAGATTCACATACACGCCAAATCTCTTCTGGTATAGTCTCTACAAATCTTCTACCGCGCATTGTCTGTTTACAAATTTGACGGGCGCATTCATTCGCTTGAAGCAATTCTCCTTGAGTGGTCAGAATTAAAATACCGTCTACAAAGCTTTCAATGACGGCTTGTAATAGGTAAGTCCGTGACTCAAGTTTTAATTGCTTACTATTATAATTTTGTTTATTCAATTTTTCTTTTTGGTGAGAAGTGATATATTTGTGTTCTTCTGCAAAGCACATGATAAATCTCCTCTATGAGACAGCACGCATAATAACAAAACCCTAGTCGCGATCGACCAGTTGTATAAACTGATTGTCATTTTTTTGGTTCTGTAGTGTCCATACCGTAACCTGTAGGTTAAGCAATATCTCTGAAGCTAATGTTTTTTGCTGGAAACGTCCTGAAAAGCACTGAAGCAAGGTGAAGTTTTTCACAGTGAGTGACCAGTAATCACCTGACCAGTGACCAGGGACCAGCGACCAGTGACCAGTGACCAGGGACAAATGACTTATGAATATAGCTAGTATCGACCAATGGTTTCCAGTTGAGCAACAGCACCAGTACATTTCTCTTCTTAAAGGAAGAGTTGGTGTCACTCGCCGACGAGCAGAGTATTTCGTTAAATTGTGGGCATATCTATTACTTAAGCAAAAGCAAGAACTTGGCAAGCGTATACAATCGCCTCTGTCTCAATTAGAGATACCAGATGGATTTGTTTCCTGTACGCATCGCGAAGCTTATGAAATTTTCTACGGTCAACAAAATAATGGGCGAGGAAGCGAACGTGCTGCAGGTATGATGATCGATCGCCTTGTATCTTTGGGATTGATTGAAAAAGATTTTGATGGCAATAGTACCTGCATTCGGGTTAAGTCATTACTATCCCATCTGTCAGAAGGTGTCCGCGCTGTTAAATCTACACAACTTGTAACAGATAGTTATAATCCTCGAACAGATACCATTCCTGTTGCTAGTTTTTTGGCTCGTGACTTTAACTTTCTTAACAAAAAGACAACTGTCGATCCTCATAGAATCGTCCAAATCTTGCGAGTTTGGGCTGAGCAGTATCCTACTGGTATGCGAGTTTTGCGTCGTCGCGATAACCAACATCCCGTTGGCTTTTACGCTTTGCACCCAATTGCTAGGGAATCTGAGAACAATTTCTTTCTCCTACCTCGCAACAGTCTTTTCTTGTTGGATAGTTCCAAAGACACCGACCCCTTTAAAATTGCTCTTTCACGAGACTCAAGTTGTACATCTATATGTATAAGAATCTGGCTCATTGATTCTCCCTACAAGCAACGAGAGCATATTTGCCTGTTTTTAGAGGATTTACAAAAAACTATAGTTCAGATGCAAAGGGAGTTTCCCAACCTTTGCGATTTGCATACGATCGCAGTCCTTCCTAGAGATGAACAACTCGGTTCGGCTTTGGGATTCCAGAAAAATAGCTACAGTTCGCAATTTTCCTCTTGTTGGTGGATGTATGCTCCTGTTGACAAATTTTTAGCTCTGAGTATAGAGCGATCGCTATTACCTCTAAAGTTTGATTAATGTCCTCAATTAAGTTACACTTTCTGCGGTAAAAGGCTAAAATCCTTTGTCTATCTTTGTTGCAGCCTCTTTTAAAAAAAATCCTAAAATACTTTACAAATCGACACATTATATTTAATATTGTAATCAGTAAGTAGAGATTTCTACCTCTACTTCTGAAACATACATACCAAACACTTACAGCACTTATATCAATCATGACAGCAACCTTACAACGTCGCGAAAGCGCAAGCGTATGGGGGCAGTTCTGTAACTGGATTACCTCAACCGAAAACCGCCTTTACATCGGTTGGTTCGGCGTGTTGATGATCCCCACACTGCTTTCTGCAACAATCTGCTTCATCATCGCCTTCATCGCTGCTCCTCC